>NZ_JBVVAK010000087.1:0-35302 GCF_055792825.1 Microvirga sp. GN3 | reverse complement strand
AAGGCCTCGGTCTTGCCTCCGTCCACGTCCAGCCAGTCGAGTAATCCGACGAACCGCCGTATACGGACCCGTATGTACGGTGGTGTGGGAGGGGTGGAACCGCGAGGTTCCCCCTATCCCGATTGGCCTGGCGCCTGAGAGTTGACGGGAGAACGGCGGGCTCTAATTGTGATATTATAAAATCACAAAACCTCTGATCCAGGGAGAGGGTACGATGAGCAATGCTTCCGTGACAGGCGAGACCCGGGTCAATGCCGCCGCCCATAGCCAGAACTTTTCCTCAGTCTCATCCCTCAAGGACGGGGGCTGGGTCGTTGCTTGGACGTCCAAGGGGCAGGACGGGTCTCAGGAGGGGATCTACCAGCAGCGTTATTCTGCCAAGGGCATTGCTGTTGGGGAAGAGGTCCGGGTCAATAGCTCGACATTGAATGCACAGACGGAGCCATCCGTCACAGATCTCGCCGACGGTGGTTGGGTCGTCACGTGGATCGGACAGGACGGTCAGTCCACTGGCATCTTTCAGCAGCGTTACAATGAGCATAGATTGAAGGTCGGCCCTGAGGTCAGGGTCAACACGACAATTGCCGGTTCTCAGGAATTTCCGGCGGTGACGGCCCTTGCACGCGGCGGCTGGCTTGTCATCTGGGCCTCCGATACGCCGGACGGCTCCAGCAGCGGTGTCTATCAGCAGCGGTACGGAGCCAATGGACATCCCGTCGGTTCGGAAACGCAAGTGAATAGCAGCCCATCCGATTCAAACTCCCGCTCATCGGTGACGGCGCTCTCGGATGGCGGCTGGCTCGTGACCTGGACAGTCTATTCTCAGGATCATTCCGAAGCCGATATCTATCAGCAGCGCTACGACTCCGATGGATGGACGATCGGGGACGAAATCAAGGTCAATACGATCAGTGAGAATGTACAAGCCCTTCCGACGGTCACGGGCCTGAAGGATGGCGGCTGGGTTGTGACCTGGTCTTCCTACACAGGTGACGATTCCGGCCTGAGCGTTCGCCAACAGCTTTATGCCGCGAGCGGTCAGAAGGTGGGAGGCGAGGCGCAGATCAACACGACCACGGCTCTCGAACAATACGACTCTTCCGTGACCGCGCTCCCGGATGGAGGTTGGCTTGTCACTTGGACATCCAGTCCGTCGAGCGATGGTCCTGCAGACATCTACCAGCAGCGCTATGCTGCCGATGGGCAAAAGGTCGGCGGCGAAAATCGGGTGAATACGACGGTTTCAGCCGATCAATCTCTGGCCTCCGTCACGACGTTGGAGGATGGCGGCTGGGTGGTGACCTGGAATTCATACGATCAGGAGGGAGACAATTACGATATCTACCAGCAGCGCTACACGGCGGACGGATGGCAGGTCGGGCCTACGACACCCACCGGCCTCAGCCTTGATGGGGATGCATTCGAGGAGGGGACGTCCAGTGCCTCTGCGATGATCCAGCTTCACGCGAAGGCTTTCGTCATCGAACGCGGATTTACCTATGCTCTCCTCGATGACGCCGGAGGCCGCTTCGTACTGAGCCCAAGTGGAGCATTGACGGTCAAGGACGGCATCCGGCTCGATTACGAACAGGCCCGATCGCATCGGGTCCTAGTCGAGGTGAAGGATGCGCTCGGAGCTGTCTATCGGACCTGGCTTACGATCAAAGTCAGCGATGTCGCGTCCGAGAACGTGAGTGGCGGCATGGGTGCCCACATGCTCAAAGGCGACTTCGGAAAAGATGCGTTCAAAGGCGGTTCCGGTGACGACAAGCTCTGGGGCGGTTGGGGGTAACGACATTCTCGCCGGCGATGCAGGCCGTGACATCTTCGTGTTCGATACAAAGCCAAACACAAAGGCGAACAAGGACAAGATCGCCGACTTCAAGACCAAGGACGACTCGATCTGGCTCGACAACGCGGTGTTCACCAAGCTCGGGAAGAAGGGTACGGAAGACAAACCGGCACAACTCAGCAAGTCGTTCTTCACCATCGGCTCGAAGGCCAAGGACAAGAACGACTACATCGTCTACGACAACAAGAAGGGCGTGCTCAATTACGACGCCGATGGCTCCGGCAAAGGCAAGGCGGTGGAGATCGCCACGATCTCCAAGAATCTGAAGATGACCGACAAGGACTTCTTCGTGATTTGACCTGGAGTATTCTTGGCGAAGGGATTCCGTTTGAGTGTCAAGGATGCGGCAGCAAAGGACGAGATGATTCTCCGCATGAGGAAGCAGCTCTTGTTCTTGAACCTGAGCAGGAAGACGCCCTGCTTCTTATGCTCAAGCTTGGCCACAGCTGACGACGCGGGAGATCCGCATCTGCGCCACCGGGAGAGGATCCAGGATAATATTCTTCGAGCAGACTCTCAGATGTCCGCGAATCCGAAAACTTACCTTGCGTCATGGCATGGAAGCTGCTCATCTAGCGGCAGATTCCGGGTCATGGCGAGACCCGACGATTGAGTGAAGATTTCCGAGGTTGCCCCAGCGTGCACTGTTACTTTCATCTTGTGCACACGCACGAACGGATCGTCGACGAGGTTGGGATTGAAGTCTCGGACCTGGAAGCAGCCCATTATCAGGCCGTTAAAGCCATTCAGGAACTGAGGCAGGAAGGCGAGGACGAGGACGTCGAGTGGCGCGGCTGGCAGCTGGAAGTCGCTGACGAGGCCGGAAACGTCCTCCTGTCGATCCCGCTGGATATGGCGCAGCATTGAAGGCTTGTCCTGAGACGCACACCCTCGATCCGTGGGCCCGGGGGAGGGCAGCCACCTGCATGAATGTGATGTTTGGCTCGATGGCCGAACCGAAGAAACTCAAGGCGAACGCGTTCGCCGAGGGCAAGAAGGCGAGAGATGCCGAGGACTTGATCAAAAGCGCAGATCAAGAGCACCACGATCTCCACTAAGACCAAGATGACTTACCAAGACTTCTTCGTCGTTTAGGGCGGAAGATCGGGTTCGAGGGCGGCGGCGATAAGGCCCTTGCCCTCAAACCTGTTGATATGATTGGGAAATTCGTTGCTTCAACCTAAGGTCAATCCATCCTTGATATGATATATCGATCGCTATAAGCTGCGGCCGGTTACTATATCGGCCCTGCAAATCCGTCTTGAACTGCTGAGGACCTGATCGTGACCACAGCATCAGGGGGATCAGCCATGGCATTTTCGGTATTTCGGGTCGGTGAAGAGACGCAGGTCAACGTTACGACTTTCGATAGTCAATCGCATCCCAGGACGACGGCTCTGCCGGACGGGTGGCTCGTCACCTGGAGTTCAGACGGGCAGGACGGCAGCAGCAGCGGGATCTACATGCAGAAATACAATCTGCAGGGCGAGCCGCAATTCTTAAACAATGGGGCTCCGGAAGATCGTCTCGTCAACACCGAATCTACGACGAGCAGCCAAATCTGGTCGAATGCCACCGCTCTTGCCGGAAATGCCGGCTTTGTCGTCACATGGATCGAGCGGAACGCCAACGGGTCCCACGCCGATGTCTTCCAGCAGCGCTACAACTTGAACGGCGAACCCCAAGGTGTCGCCCAAAAGGCCAATGGAAGCCTGCCCGTCGATTACGTTCAGCATCTCGACATCGTCGCCCTGCCGGATGGGGGCTGGATGACGACTTGGAGCGCTGGTGATGGGAATGGTTACGGCATCTACCAGCAGCGGTTCAACAACGTAGGAGTTCCGCAGCTAGGGGCCGATGGCGAACGCGTCAATACCTTGACTCCAGGGCATCAAAAATACGCAACGGTCACGATGCTGAAGGACGATCCTGCCGACCCGAACGATGGTGGCTGGGTCGTGACCTGGGTCAGCAATCCGGATCCCATGGGATCGGCCTTCGATCCCGGCGCAGATATCTTCATGCGGCGCTACAGGGCGGACGGCACTGCCGTTGGACCGGAGGTTCGGGTCAATACGACCACGGACAAGAACCAGACCCTGCCCGAAGTGACCGCCCTCCCGGATGGAGGATGGCTGGTCGTCTGGCAGTCGACTGATCAGGATGGCAGCGGAACCGGTATCTTTATGCGTCGCTACCGAGCGGACGGCACTGTCGATCCCGAGGTGCGTGTCAACATGACGACGGACGGCGCGCAGAGCAAGCCGCAGGTCCAGGTGCTTGCCGATGGCGGATGGATCGTCACATGGAAATCCGGAAACGACATCTTCCAGCGCTATTTCGCAAATGATGGGTCGACAGCCGGGCCCGATCTCGTGGTTGCGGATCCTTTCAGCAGCAGTGTCTGGAATCAGAATGCCAGCGTTACGGCGCTCCCCAATGGCTGGGTCGTTACTTGGCAGACACAGAACCAGGATCAAACTCTGGGTGCGGGTATCTCCCAGCGCATCTTCACCCAAACCGGAGAGCAGGTTCTGACGACGGCGCAGGAATACGTTTTCGGAACTGGAGATAACGAGATCCTGCAGGTTCGGGCTGGCGGCCTGTCCGAGGGTGATGTCGTCGATGGGGATGGCGGCAACGATACCTTGCAGATGATCGAGGCCGGCGAACTCAACCTCTTTGCCAACTTGAAGGGCTTCGAGACGTTACTGGGATCCGACGGCAACGATACGATTGTCAGTGACGCAGCGCATCTTGTCCCCTTCATGACCATCGATGGTGGAGACGGAAACGACGAGCTGCGCCTCTTCAACGGCGGAGAGATCTACGATTTTCGAGGCAAGACCATTGCCGGCATCGAACGCATCGTACTGGCCGATTTCGGATCGACTGTCGCAGTCAGCGAGGCAGAGACGGCTCTCCTCGTTCATGGCGAAGGCGGCAACGACGAAGTGATGCTGGATGGTGCCACGTTCACTCTGGAGCAAAGGCTCCAGTTGTTCCGGCAAGGCATTGAGAAGGTCACCGAGAAAGTCGATGACAATGAAGTAACTTGGACCAATGAAGTTCCTATTATCGAGAATTTGAATGGTGATCTTGTCACCGCTCAAGCGGGGGGCCTCGTGCGTCTGGATGCCAATGCCGATGCCAATATCATTGAGGATACCGGCCGTTTCAGCTCGCTGTTGGTCACGATTGACAATCGTGTCGCTGGGCAGGATAGGCTCGATATCGCGCGCGGCAATGGTGTGTCGATCGTCGACGATAAAATCTCCATCGACGGCGTCGAGATCGGATCCCTCGAAGAGAATGGAACCGGCGCCGATGGATTGAAGGTCAATTTCCTGGCTTCAGCCACTGCCGACCTGGTCGAGAAGCTCATTCACGCCCTCACTTACGTAAATCTGGCGACGAATTCAGTTGTGACGGCTAGACGGGCGATCAAGGTTGCACTCGTGGACGGCGGCGGCGCGGAGACCGTTGTTGATGTCCCAGTCGACATCGCCATTCCCAATGGCGCCGGGAACAAGCCCCCGGTCCTGGGAGGACTGAGCGCTACACCGATCCGGGTCAACGACACCGGGATTCTTTCTCCCTTCGCTCAGGCCTGGGTCGCTGATACGGACGATGTCGTGGTCTCGGTTACGATCACGCATGATCCGGCAAAAGGCACTCTTGTCCTGCCAGCGAACAACATCGGTCATTACGATCCGAAGACCGGCATTTACACGATCGAAGGTGCTCGACCCGATGATATCACGGCAGCCATTCGCACGCTCCAGTTCAATCCAACGGATCGAACCAGCCCCATAGGATCCGTCGATCCGACCGTGTTCACGATTACGGTAGTCGATGGCAGCAATGCCTCTGCCGAGGAAGAACTCACTGTCGAGGTCGTCACAACGGATCGTCCCCCTTCTGTGCCGGTCCTCGACGGCACCGCAAGCATCGCCGAATTGTCGGGTGATGGCACATCCATCGGGCGGATCAGTTCGACGGATCCCAATGGGCAGGGTGTGACCTACTCACTACTCGGTGCCGAGAGGGCCCCCTTCGAAATCGCCGGCAACGAGCTTAAGGTGAAGAGTGGCATCGCGCTCGATTATGAGCAGACGCAAAGCTACACATTTACCATCCGCGCGACGGCGAACGGACTTTCGAATGACCGCCTCGTCACGATCCAGGTGACAGACGTCAATCCGGAAAGGACTTCGGGCAGCACCGCAAATGACAAGATCGTTGGTGGCGTGGGCAAGGATACGATTTACGGAAGTTCCGGGAACGACACACTTGCGGGTGGTCTTGGCAATGACACGTTGCGAGGGGACGGGGGCAAAGACGTCTTCGTGTTCGATACGAGGTTGAACAAGAGCACGAATGTCGACAAGATTCTGAGCTTCCCCACGAAAGATGACAGTGTCTGGCTGGACAATGTGGTCTTCACCAAGCTGGGGAAAGGCACGCCTACTAAACCAGTGAAGGTCAAGTCGGACATGTTCGTCAGCAGCACCAAGGCGCAGGACCGGGAAGACCGAATCGTCTACGACAAAAAGACTGGCTCACTCTATTATGATGCGGATGGTACCGGCTCTTCGGCACAGGTGAAGATCGCCATGCTATCCAAGAACCTCAAGATGACTTACGCCGACTTCTTCGTCATCTGAGGCGCACTCCAATCCGTTGGCTTGTCTCCGGCGGATTGGCGTTCTTTGATCGAGGATTTCCATTACTTCAGACAAAAGGCCCGGAGTGCATCCGGGCCTTTTCACTTAGAGAATGAAATCGGTCGCTGAGAGCTGCGCCTTCAGCACGTTCTCAAGCTTGATGTAATGGCTCGTCCCAGACAGAGTGACGAGGGAATAGCCTGTTCTGTCGGCGATGTTGAGATTGTCGAAGGAGCCGAAACGCCAGGCGCGCAGATCGATCTGGTCCTCGCCCGGGCGGAAATACTGGATCGTATCCCTGCCTGATGACAAATCGAACGCGAAGAGATCGCGCCCGCCGCCGCCATCCATTGTGTCGTTCCCGCTGCCGCCGTTCAGATAATCGGCCCCGGTGCCGCCATAGGATGAGTCGCCGATCAAACGGTCATTGCCGGTGCCGCCGAACAGGGTGTCGTTGCCGTAGCCTGCGTTGGCGCTTGTGACCTGCGCGTCGCCGTAGAGCACGTCGTTGCCAGAGCTTCCATTCAGATAGTCGTGCCCACCGCGACTCTGGTCGTTCAGGGATACGGCATCGCCATAGAGCGTGTCGCTCCCGGTGCTGCCGTAGAGGCTGTCGTTGCCGCCGGCGGAGGAGGCGATCATGGTGTAGGCATCGCCGTAGAGGGTGTTGTTGCCGCTTTCTCCCGACAGGTAATCCGCTCCGCCGATCGCATTGTCGTAGAGCGTATAGGCGTCGCCGTAGAGCCGGTCGTTGCTCGAGCCACCGTAAAGCCTGTCGGCCCCGCCCACGGCATAGTAGCGCATCTCGTAGGCATCGCCGTAGAGAATGTCCTCGGAGCCGCCGCCTTTGAGAGTGTCATGTCCGCCGATTGCGGAATGGATCAGGGAGCTTGCATCGCCGTAAAGCGTATCGCGTCCGCTGTCGCCATTGAGCGCGTCGGATCCGCCTCGCGCGGCACTCCTCAACGTAAAAGCATCCCCATAAAGTCGGTCGTCGTCGTTGCCGCCATAGAGGAGATCGGCGCCGCCCAAGGCAGAACCTGTCATCGAATGCGCATCGCCGTAGAGAGAGTCGCTATCGTTATCGCCATAGAGCCTGTCGGCACCGCCACTCGTCGTTGCCGACATGGTATAGGCATCACCGAAAAGACTGTCGTTGTCATAGCCACCATAGATCTTGTCGGATCCACCTCTCGCGGAGGCGGACATGGTGCGGGTATCACCATAGAGTTTGTCGTATCCGGCCTCGCCCCAGATCCTGTCCGAACCGCCGGCCGACGAGTAGCTCATCGTGTAGGAATCGCCATAGACCGTATCGCCGTCGAAACCGGCCCAGATCGTGTCGGATCCGCCACGCGCCGAGAGCCGTAAGTATCTCGCATCGCCATAAAGATAGTCCGCCCCATTGTAGCCATGGAGCGTGTCGCCCCCGGTCGTGCCTGAACTGCGAGTGGCGCTGCTGTCGCCATAGAGGCTGTCGGAGACAGTGGTGCCTTCGAGAAAATTCCTGCCCAGAGAGCCAACTTTGCGTGCCATTCTTCGTGGATCCAATCGATTCTGTAACTTTGGAGCGTGTAGCTTATTTTCCTGTTACAGGATATCCATACGGAATTGCTGCGTCATATGGCCGTAGCTTTGTATTGCCCTGGTCCCGGTCCTCAGCATCTCAGGCTTGATGTTTCGGACGAGGAGTGGTTAGCCAGCAAGCACCATCATTCAGAACGAAGACATCATGAGCCGCTCCTCGCCATCCCTCGACACGCTCTTCACCTGGATCCGCGCCGAGAGCCCGACCCATGACCGGGCCGGGGTCAACCTGATGATGGATCTCGTCGTCGCGCAGATGCAGGACGCGCCGGTCGCGGTCGAGCGCATTGCGGGCGAACAGGGCCTGGGCGATGTTCTCGTCCTGCGCGCAGGACCGCAGACGTCCGAGCCTGGCATCCTGATCATGTCACATCTCGATACGGTGCATCCCGTCGGCACCATCGAGAATGACCTGCCGTTGCGAATCGAGGGCGATCGTCTCTACGGACCCGGCGTCTACGACATGAAGGGGGGCGCCTATCTGGCGTTGGAGGCATTCAGGGATGTCGCCAGCAGGGGTGCGGCCGCGCGGCCCATCATTTTTCTCGTGACGCCGGACGAGGAGATCGGCTCGCCGATCACGCGGCCGATGATCGAGGATCTCAGTCGTCGTTCGGCCTATGCGCTCGTGACGGAACCGGCCCGTGATGGCGGCCAGATCGTCACCGCTCGCAAAGGGGTGGGGCGTTTCGACGTGCATGTCGAAGGCCGTCCCGCCCATGCGGGCTCGCGCCACAAGGACGGACGCAACGCCGTCTACGAGGCTGCGCGCCAGATCCTCGCCATCGAGGCTCTCACCGATTATGCGCGTGGCGTCACCACGACGGTCGGCATGGTCTCCGGCGGCACGGCGGTGAACACCATTCCCCAGCACTGCCATTTTCCCGTCGATCTGCGCGTCGAGACGGTGGCGGATGGCGAGGCGCTGACGGCCGCCATTCTCGGCCTGAAGCCCGCGAATCCGGATTTCAAGGTCACCGTCACGGGCGGCATGAACCGGCCGCCCTATGAGCGGACTGAAGGCACGTCGAAGCTCTTCGATCATGCCAAGTCGCTTGCGGCCGAAATCGGCTTCGATCTCGTGTCGTCGCCCCGCGTCGGCGGCGGATCGGACGGGAATTTCACGGCGGCTCTCGGCACGCCGACCCTCGACGGTCTCGGCATCGACGGCGACGGAGCGCACACGCTCCAGGAATACGGCCTGATCTCCTCGATCGCGCCACGTCAGCAACTCATGACGCGTCTGCTGGAGACCTTGCGCTGAACACAATCGCTATCTCCGATCTGCGCGACCGTCCCGGCTTCGCCGATGCGGTTGCGGATCGGATCTGGCGCGCCTTCTGGAAGAAGGATGGGCATCCGCTGAGCCTCCTCACCGGCCTCGTGCAGGAGAGTTTCGGCGAAGGGCCGATCCCTTCGGCCTTCGTGGCTCACGAGGGCGAACGATTTGTCGGCACCGTGTCCGTCATCGCCTGCGATGAAGATTCCAGGCCGCAATACACGCCCTGGGTCGCGGCACTCTGGGTCGAGCCCGAGCATCGCCGGAAAGGGATAGGAGCCGCCCTGGTCGGCAGGGCTTCCGCATTCGCGTTCAAGGCAGGTGCGGAGCGGGTCTATCTGCTCTCAAGGGCGCAGAGGCGACCCTTCTATGAAAATCTCGGATGGGCGGTTCTCGAGGCGAATGCGCCGGAGGAGGGCATATTCATTCTCGTCCGGGACAGGTCTGCCTGACCGAGATCGTCAGGTTGCCGGCGCCCGGAGCAGCGCCAACACCCCGTCGATGATGAACTGCACCGCAAGACCGGCGAGGATCACGCCGAGGAGGCGGGTCAACACCACGTTGCCGGTCACGCCGAGCCAGCGGGAGACCCGCTCGGCGGCGGAGAACACCACGAAGCAGCTCACGATACCGAGCGCGATCAGGATCAGCAGCGAGGTGAGATGGACGATGTTGCCGTACGCCCGTCCGGCGAGCAGGATCACTGCCGTGATCGCGCCGGGGCCTGCCATCAGCGGAATGGCGAGCGGGAAGGCGGCCACATTGCGAATGTGATCCTCGGTGATGGCGATATCGGCCGTGTGCTGCTTGCGCTCGTTGCGGCGCTCGAACACCATCTCGAAAGCGATCCAGAACAGCAGCATGCCGCCGGAGATGCGGAAGGCCGGGAGGCCGACGCCGAGCAGCCGCAGCAGCACCTCGCCGCCGAGGCCGAAGAAGGCCAGGATGCCGAAGGCGATCAGGCAAGCCCGCATGGACACCCTGCGGCGCTCCGCGGCGTTCATGCCCCGGGTCAGCGAGACGAAGATCGGCGCCAGCGCCACCGGATCGAGTGTCACCAGAAGCGTGACGAGGGCGGCGGAGATAAAGTCGAAGAGCATCGGCTGGACCTTCCCTTAAGCTTTGCGTTATGGCGTCCCCAGGCGGATTTGGCGAGGGGTGGAGTGACAATGTTCACGGTTTTGGATCGGGTCAGCTGGCCGGGGCACCCGGACAAGCCCAACGAGGACATCTGCGGCGTTTCCGGCGACTGGGCCTGGGTCATCGATACATCGATCTTTCCCGGCACCGCGCCCGTCGTCCACGAGACAAGCGACGCCACCTGGCTCGCGAGGTTCGCCGATGAGCGGCTCTCGAACCTCGCTCCTCAGGCCGAAGATGGCGCGACCCTCCTGCGGCGCGTCATGGAGGAGGCCCGCATCGCTTATCGGGCCGTCGCGCCGGCAGAGAGGCATGAGGATTTCGTCTCCTGGCCTCTCGGGGCCATGACGCTGGTGCGTCGGAGGGGAAATGTGCTCGATGCCTGGACCTTCGGCGATACCACGGCTTACGTCCGGCAGCCGGATGGATCGGTGCAGGTCCTGGGCGATGCTCCCGGCCTGCGTGATTTCGAGTCGGCCAAGGCGGCGGAGTTGATGCAGCAGGCAGGCTCCAGGCCCACGGCCATCCTCGGTGAACCCGTCTTTCTCGCGTGGCTCGGCGAGCGCCGCGAACGGCAGCGTAAAAGCGGCATCCCGGCCGCCGTCTTGAGCTTCAATCCGGACGCCGTCGACCGGTTGCGGCACGAGACAGTGCCTTGCAGCGAGGGTACGGCGATCCTCCTCGCCTCGGACGGCTTCTCGGCGCTCGTCGATCTCTACCAGGCGCTGGACGCTCGAGCCATCATGGAAGCCGCGCTCACTACCGGCCTCGAACCCCTGGTGAAGCTGGCTCGGGAGATCGAGACCGAACGCGACCCGGATGGCCGGCTCTATCCAAGGTTCAAGATCAGCGACGACACGACGGCGATGTTGCTGAGAGCATAGCCTGCTCACCATTCGCGAGGGCCGGGGCACATTCTGCCATGCAGACTGGATGTCATCCCCGGCGAGCACAGCGAGGGAAGGGGATACAGAGCACCGCGTGTGAGCGGATTCCCTTCCCCTCCACTGACGCTCCGGTCGGGAATGACACCGGAGCCACACCCTCCGCCGTCATCCCCGTCCCCGGACTTGATCCGGGGATCAGGCCCGGGGATCCGCAACGCTGCAAAGACGTGGATGGCCGGCACGAGGCCGGCCATGACGCGATGAAGGCGAGTGCGATGTTCTCATTTTGTTCTTGACAATGATCCTAACCTGGGCTATATCGTTGCCTTGGATCTGCTCCTGGCGAGGGGCGCGCTCGCGAGGCGTCGCAGTGTGGGAGCAGGCACGGTCCCGTGAGGCTGACTCGCAATCAGCTTCGACGGGAGGCCCAGGATGTTGGGCGGGTCGTCGGGATCGGTCGCAGGCCGCCGTCGCGCAGACGGTCCCCGCCTGCGGCGGTTGACTGAGCCGGCCTCGCCTGTCCGCCTCAACAAGCCGTGCGCGAAGAGACAGTTCGGCTCTTCCCTTCACCATCAGACATCGAGCCGGGCTGCCTGTCGCGCCACCCTCGATCGACCGTCAGGCTCGCAGCGCAGGCTGCGGGCCCCACGGTGCTGGCTCTTTGACACCCGCGCCCGCCACGGCCGGACCTGATCCGGCCATCTACGTCTTCGGAACCACAGCGGTGCCAAGACATGGATCCCCGGGACTGATCCCCGGATCAAGTCCGGGGACGGGGATGACGCCACGAGTACCCTCATTGAGAACCCTCATCGACAAACGTCATCCCGGACGGCGTCAGCCGATCCGGGATCGCAAGACGAGTACGCACTGTCATCCCGGGGCCGCGCAGCGGAGCCCGGGATCCATCACCACGACCTTCCGCCAGTCCGGCACTTTCAGTGGTACTGGATCCCCGCCTGCGCGGGGATGACAGTGGAGGTGCAGGCGCCACATCCTGCCAACGATCCCGGATCGGCTGCGCCGTCCGGGATGATGGGCGTAACAAGTGCGAATTTCCGGGATTGATCGAGAATGGCACTGAGTGAAGTGTCAAAGTTGAGGTAAATCAGTTATTTAGGTTCGGCTGCTGCATCTGTGTCTTAGCTTCTGCGCTGCGCTGCGAAAGTGCCACAGGAGCGAGCCTGCCCACCGTCCAGCCCAACCCTACAATAAGTTGCTGAAACGTAAACGGATTTCGGCTCCCGCCTTGCCTCTGGAAAACCCGTCAAAAAGCTTGAAAATTCCGGCGTTCTCGCCCATCTAAGAGGCTGATTTCAATTGGATTCGCGGGCCTGCCGGACGGCTTGACGAAGCGGCATCGACAAGCCGCCTCTCGCGAAAGGGCAGACCGTTTTTAAGAAAGACCAACCTTGACCGATCCGAACGATAACCGCCCCGGCGGCCCCGGTGGGGACCAGCCGGCGAGCGACATCAAGCTGATTTCCATCGTCGACGAGATGAAGCGCTCCTATCTCGATTACGCCATGAGCGTGATCGTGAGCCGCGCTCTGCCCGATGCGCGCGACGGCCTCAAGCCCGTGCACCGGCGCATCCTCTATTCGATGCACGAGAACGGCTACACGCCGGACAAGAAATACGTGAAGTCCGCCCGCATCGTCGGCGACGTGATGGGTCAATACCACCCGCACGGCGACAGCGCGATCTACGACGCCTTGGTGCGTATGGCGCAGGATTTCTCGCTGCGCCTCATGCTCGTGGACGGACAGGGCAACTTCGGCTCCGTGGACGGCGATCCTCCGGCGGCGATGCGCTACACCGAGTCCCGCCTCGCCAAGCCCGCGATGCCGCTTCTCGACGACATCGACAAGGACACGGTCGACTTCACGCCCAACTACGACGAGTCCAAGGACGAGCCGTCGGTTCTGCCGGCGCGCTTCCCGAACCTGCTCGTCAACGGCGCCGGCGGCATCGCGGTCGGCATGGCCACCAACATGCCTCCCCACAATCTGGGCGAGGTCATCAACGGTTGCCTGGCCTTCATCGACAACGGCAACATCTCCGCCGAGGAGCTGATCGAGATCATTCCCGGTCCGGACTTCCCGACCGGCGCGCTGATCCTCGGCCGCGCGGGCGTCAAGTCCGCCTACACCACCGGCCGCGGCTCCATCGTCATGCGGGCGAAGTCCGAGGTCGAGGAAATCCGCAAGGATCGCGAGGCGCTGATCTTCACCGAGATTCCGTATCAGGTGAACAAGGCCTCGTTGATCGAGAAGATCGCCGAGCTCGTGCGCGAGAAGAAGATCGAGGGCATCGCCGATCTGCGCGATGAATCCGACCGCGACGGCATGCGCATCGTGGTCGAGATCAAGCGCGACGCCATGGCCGATGTGGTGCTCAACCAGCTCTATCGCTACACACCGCTGCAGACGAGCTTCGGCGCCAACATGGTGGCGCTCAACGGCGGCCGTCCGGAGCTGATGACGCTCAAGGACCTGATCAAGGCCTTCGTCGATTTCCGCGAAGAGGTCGTCTCCCGCCGCACCAAGTTCCTGCTCAACAAGGCCCGCGAGCGCGCTCACGTGCTGTGCGGTCTTGCGATCGCCGTCGCCAATATCGACGAAGTGATCCGTCTCATCCGCACCTCGCCCGATCCGAACACCGCCCGCGAGGCTCTCATGGGCCGCGACTGGCCGGCGCATGACATCGCGCCGCTCATCGCGCTCGTGGACGATCCGCGCCACAAGATCAACGATGATGGTACCTACCGTCTGTCCGAGACCCAGGCCCGCGCCATTCTCGACCTGCGCCTGCAGCGCCTTACCGCGCTGGGCCGTGACGAGATCGGCGACGAACTCGCCAAGCTCGCAGCCGAGATCTCCGACTATCTCGAGATCCTGCGCTCGCGCGCCCGCATCATGGGCATCATCAAGAATGAGCTGGTCGAGGTTCGCGACGCCTTCGCGACGCCGCGCCGGACGCAGATCGTCGATTGGGATTCCGACGTCGATGACGAGGACCTGATCGCCCGTGAGGACATGGTCGTCACCGTGTCCCATGCCGGCTACATCAAGCGCGTGCCGCTCTCGACCTATCGGGCGCAGCGCCGCGGCGGCAAGGGCCGCTCCGCCATGGCGACGCGGGACGAGGATTTCGTCACCCGTCTCTTCGTGGCGAACACCCACACGCCCGTTATCTTCTTCTCCTCCGAAGGTCAGGCCTACAAGGAGAAGGTGTGGCGCCTGCCGCTGGCGGCTCCGAACGCCAAGGGCAAGGCCCTGGTGAACATGCTGCCGATCAAGCAGGGCGAGCGCATCACCACCATCATGCCGCTGCCCGAGGACGAGGCGTCCTGGGACAAGCTCGACGTGATGTTCGCGACCTCCCGTGGCACGGTTCGCCGCAACAAGCTGTCCGATTTCGTCCAGGTCAATCGCGGCGGCAAGATCGCCATGAAGCTCGATGAGGGCGATCACATCGTCGACGTGCAGATCTGCTTGGAGCACGACGACGTGCTGCTCACCACGGCCAAGGGCCAGTGCATCCGGTTCCCGGTCACGGATGTGCGCGTATTCAAGGGCCGCGACTCCATGGGCGTGCGCGGCATCAACTTGGCCTCGGGCGACGACATCATCTCGATGGCGATCCTGCGTCACGTGGAAGCCACGGGTGAGGAGCGTGCGGCCTATCTCAAGATGCGCCGCGCCGTCACCGGCGAGCAGATGGGTTCGGATGCCGATGCATCGGAGGATGCCGAGGAGACGGAAGGTGCAAACTTCTCGCTCTCGCAGGAGCGCTATGCGGAGATGAGCGCGCAGGAGCAATGCATCCTGACGATCTCCGAGAAGGGCTACGGCAAGCGCACCGTGTCCTACGAGTACCGGATCACCGGACGCGGCGGCAAAGGCATCACGGCCATGGCGGTCAACAGCCGCAACGGCAAGCTGGTGGCCTCCTTCCCGGTCGAGAGTTCGGACCAGATCATGCTCGTCACCGATGGCGGCCAGCTGATCCGCGTGCCGGTCGACGGCATCCGCGTCGTCGGCCGCAACTCGCAAGGCGTCACCGTCTTCTCGACCAAGGACAAGGAAAAGGTCGTCTCGGTCGAGCATGTCGAAGGTGAGGAAGACGAGAACGGCGAGGGCGTCGATGACGCTGCGACCGAGGGCGGCGAGGCTGCGGAAGAGTAAGGTTCCTCAACCGTTTGAAATTATGGAACCCGCCGGCTTAGGTCGGCGGGTTTTCTCATGGGCTCTGTCTTCCTACTGTCGTTCCGGGCTCGGCCTTATAGGCCACCGTGGAATGACGGCGGGTGCATCGATGCGATCTTCGAAACTCAACCCAAACTCGCCAGCGCGGCCGGGCTCAAAACCGCGACGGCGGTGACAAGGACGATGCAAAGACGAAAGATCATATCTCTCTCCTGACCTAAGGTGAGCTATATCTCTCATGACCCTGTCCAGCTTGCCGTGTGCCAGCGCACGGCTTGCTTGGCAGCCTCAATCCGGCTACGCCTTGGCCCTATGACACGCACCGCGCTCTATACCGGCAGCTTCGATCCCGTCACCAATGGGCACCTGGACGTCCTGCGCCAGGCCTGCAATGTGGCGAATAGGATCGTCGTTGCCATCGGCGTCCATTCCTCGAAGGCTCCGATCTTTTCCGCCGAAGAGCGGGCCGAGATGCTGCGCGAGGTCTGCGGGCCAATGCTCAAGGCCAGGAATGTCGAGCTAGAGGTCGTAACCTTCAGCGATCTGGCGGTCGAGGCGGCCCGGCGCCATGGCGCCAGCCTGATCGTGCGTGGCCTTAGGGACGGCTCGGATTTCGACTACGAGATCCAGATGGCCTCCATGAACGCCACCATGGCGCCGGAGGTCCAGACGCTCTTCTTTGCGGCTTCGCCCCCGGTTCGCCCCATCACGGCCACGCTTGTGCGCCAGATCGCCGGGATGGGTGGCGATGTCTCGGCCTTCGTGCCCGGTCTTGCCGCCGAGCGTCTGAAGGCCAGATTCAAGCAGCCTTAAAGTTTCATTTCCTCGAAGGGAGACTTCTCACCATGAAGCGTTTGCTCGCAGCCGGAGCGTTCGTGCTCGCTGGCCTCGTTCCTGCCATGGCCCAGCCCGCCAATGACCCGCAGAACACGATCTTCCTCGACACCAAGGACGGCCGCATCACCATCCGCCTGCGTCCGGATCTGGCGCCCAAGCATGTCGAGCAGATCAAGGCTTTGACGAAGCAGGGTTTTTATAACGGCGTCGTCTTCCATCGGGTGATCGACGGCTTCATGGCCCAGACGGGCGATCCGACCGGCACCGGCACCGGCAAATCCAGCCTGCCCAATATCCCGGCCGAGTTCACCAAGACCCAGTACAAGCGTGGCTCGGTCGGCATGGCCCGCTCCCAGAGCCCCGATTCCGCCAACAGCCAGTTCTTCATCTGCTATGACGGCTGCGGCCCGCTGACCGGTCAGTACACGCTCTTCGGCGAGGTCGTGTCCGGCATGGACGTGGTCGACAAGATCAAGAAGGGCAACCAAGCCGCCAACGGCATGGTGTCGAGCCCGGACAAGATCGTGAAGATGCAGCTCGCCGCCGACGCGAAGTGATGCGCTCTCTGCGACCATACGGGGCATGGATCGCCGTGTTTCTCCTGAGCCTGGGCCTTGCTGTGCCGGCGCTCGCTCAGGGGAGCCTGTTCGACGATTCGGACGAGCGGCGCGAGCCGGCTCCATCCCTGCCGCAGAGCTTCAACGGCATCATCCGTCCTCCGAGCGAGGAGGAGCTGCCGAAGCAGGTCGATACCCTCAACGACATCGTGCGCGCGATGCAGGCCTGCTGGCGGCCAACGGGCCTGCGCTATTCCGGCCAGTCGGTAACGATCCGGATCAGCTTCAAGCGGAACGGCGAGGTGCTCGGCAAGCCGATGATCACGCATTACCGCGAGGGCGAGCCTGACGCGGCGAACCGGGAGGCCTTCACCCAGGCCGTGAGAGAGGCCCTGGTGCGCTGCTCGCCTATGCCGTTCACGGACAAGCTCGGTGCGGCAGTGGCCGGTCGTCCGTTCACCTTCCGCTTCGTCGATTCACCGGCGACGGAAAAATTGCAGTCCCTCTAGCGTCGCATGCGCCCACTAAAGCAGGGCATCGGATCGGCCCCCGAAGAGCAAATCACTTTTGGGCCCGCTGCTCTAGTGACTGGCCGCCGAATCCCCTAAATACACGCCATTCCAAGGAGATTTCCCATGGCAGATCCCGAAAACACCATCATCATGGAAACCACGAAGGGCCGCGTCGTCATCGAACTGCGCCCCGATCTCGCTCCCGGTCATGTGGAGCGCATCAAGACACTGTCCCGCCAGGGTTTCTATGACAACGTGCCGTTCCACCGGGTGATCGACGGCTTCATGGCCCAGACCGGCGATCCGACCGGCACCGGTACCGGCGGTTCCGATCTGCCGGACCTGAAGGCCGAGTTCAACGCCGAACCGCATGTGCGCGGCATCTGCTCCATGGCCCGCACCAACCAGCCGCATTCGGCGAATTCGCAGTTCTTCATCGTCTTTGACGACGCTCGCTTCCTCGACAAGCAATACACCGTCTGGGGCAAGGTGACCGAGGGCATGGAGAACGTGGACAAGATCAAGCGCGGCGAGCCCGTGCGCGATCCCGACCGCATCGTCTCGATGAAGGTCGCGGCAGACGCGGCTTAACACGACTGATGGGCCGTCATCCCGGGGCCGCTCTGCGGAACCCGGGATCGCTCGCAAGAAGTGGCGCTATCTCGTCACGCGATCCCGGATCGCCTAACGGCATCCGGGATGACTGCTAGAAATTCTTATGCGCGTTGATCTCTTCGACTTCGATCTTCCCGAGAGCAGCATCGCACTCCGTCCCATGGAGCCGCGCGATGCTGCGCGTATGCTCCTGGTCCGGCCCGATGCCGCATTCGAGGACCGCATCGTTCGCGACCTGCCGGAGCTGCTGCAGCCCGGCGACGTGCTGGTGCTCAACGACACCAAGGTCATTCCATCCCGTCTTTATGGCCTGCGCGTTCGCGAGGATGCCGCGGCGCGGGTCGAGATCATGCTGCACAAGCGCGAAAGTGCGGACCGCTGGCGAGCCTTCGCGCGGCCGGCGAAAAAGCTCAATGTCGGCGACCGTATCCGCTTCGGCGAGAGTTCCGAGAGCACGGCCTGCGAGCTCGTGCGTCTCGACGCGGAGGTGGAAGAGAAAGGCGAGGGCGGTGACGTGGCGCTTCGCTTCTCCTTTTCGGGCGCCTTCCTGGACGAAGCCATCGCCCGTCTCGGCGAGCTGCCGCTGCCGCCCTACATCGCCGGTAAGCGCCCGACCGACGACAAGGACCGGAGCGATTACCAGACTGTCTATGCCAAGGACGAGGGGGCCGTCGCGGCCCCCACCGCCGGCCTACATTTCACGGACGATCTCTTCCGCCGCCTCGACGAGCGCGGGGTCAGTCGGCATTTCGTGACGCTCCATGTCGGAGCGGGCACATTCCTGCCGGTGAAAGCGGATGATACGAATGAGCACCGCATGCATGCGGAATGGGGCTTGGTCTCCGCGGAGACCGCGCAGGCCCTCAATGAGGCGCGGGCCAGGGGAGGGCGGATCGTGGCGGTCGGCACCACCTCCTTGCGGCTTCTGGAGAGTGCAGCGCGCGAGGATGGCTCCATCGCGCCCTTCTCCGGTGACACCGCCATCTTCATCACCCCCGGCTACCGCTTCAGGGCCGTGGATGTGCTGATGACCAATTTCCACCTGCCGCGCTCGACTCTCTTCATGCTGGTTTCGGCCTTTGCAGGGCTGGACTGCATGAAGGCGGCCTATGCCCACGCCATCGAAACCGGCTATCGCTTCTACTCCTATGGCGATGCGAGTCTGCTGTTTCGGCGTTGATGCCCCGTGTCATCCCCGGCGCGCGGAACGGGCGGAAAGGGGATCCATTTACATGTGTTGCGGATCCATGGATCCCCTTCCTCTCCGCTTTGCTCCGGCCGGGGATGACAAGACGAGGTTTGAATGACCACCGAGACCTTCACCTTCACCGTCAACAAGACCGACGGAATGGCACGTACCGGCGAGATCCGAATGCCGCGCGGTGTCATCCGCACGCCGGCCTTCATGCCCGTCGGCACGGCGGCCACCGTGAAGGCCATGTATCCCGACCAGGTCAAGGCGCTTGGCGCCGATGTGGTGCTTGGCAACACCTACCATCTTATGCTCCGCCCCGGTGCGGAGCGGGTTGCCAAGCTGGGCGGGCTGCACCAGTTCATGAACTGGCCCTATCCGATCCTTACCGATTCGGGCGGCTTCCAGGTCATGTCCCTGTCGGCCCTGCGCAAGATCGACGAGACCGGCGTCACCTTCCAGTCCCATATCGATGGCTCGACCCATGTACTCACCCCGGAACGCTCCATCGAGATTCAAGGGCTTCTCGGTTCGGATATCCAGATGCAGCTGGATGAGTGCGTGAAGCTGCCGTGCTCCGACGAGGTGGCCAAGAAGGCCATGCGCCTGTCGCTCCGCTGGGCCGAACGCTGCCGGGTCGCCTTCGGCGAACAGCCGGGCAAAGCCATGTTCGGCATCGTCCAGGGTGGGGCGGTGGAGCGGTTGCGCATCGAGAGTGCGAAGGAGCTCGCTGCCCTCGATCTCAAGGGCTACGCCATCGGCGGCCTGGCCGTGGGCGAGCCGCAGGATGTGATGCTGCGCATGATCGAGACGGTCGAGCCGCATATGCCCAAGGAAAAACCCCGCTATCTCATGGGCGTCGGCACGCCTGACGACATCGTAGAGGCGGTGCGCCGGGGTGTCGACATGTTCGACTGTGTCATGCCCACTCGCGCCGGACGCCACGGCCAGGTCTTCACCCGCCATGGCCGTATGAACCTGCGCAACGCCCGCTTCGCCGAAGATATCAACCCGCTCGACCCGGAATCGAAGTGCACTGCTTCGAACACCTATTCTCGCGCCTATCTCCATCATCTCGTCCGCTCGAACGAGATTCTGGGCATGATGCTGCTCACCTGGAACAATCTGGCCTATTACCAGGAACTGATGGCCGGTCTGCGCAAGGCCATCGCCGAGGGGCGGCTTGAGGACCATATCGGCGAGGTCAAGGAGGGCTGGGCCAAGGGTGAACGGGACAGCAAGGTGGAAATCGGCCAGCACGCCGACAACATTGCCATGGTGGCGGAAGGATAACTCCGACGCCCAGGGCGGGCTTCCCCGGCAGATCTTAGAGAAATCAGCTTCTTTGCACCCGAAGCTGAGGATTTACCCACCCAGGCGGGGCTTTTCGATTGACCCGGGACCTAAGAGCCCCTATCTCCGGGCTCACCTCTGGGAGCGCGTAGCTCAGCCGGTAGAGCATCTGACTTTTAATCAGAGGGTCCTGGGTTCGAGTCCCAGCGCGCTCACCAAACCTTATCAAGCACTTAGCTGCTGGAGGGTTTGGTCCTGCTTCCCAGGAAACCGGAATGGGAAGCAAGCTCAACTGAGTGAGCTATTTCCCCCGCTATCGCAGCGGTTCACCCGCAGATCGACCCTTACTGCCAGAATCAAAGAACGTCAGAAATCAGCCAGAGAGCGGACCTTGTTACGGTCACGCTGAATGACTCAGATTGACTGATGCCGTTGAAAAACTCTTCTGGCTGAGTCGCTGGTTGCTTGGCTTTCGCTCTCTTAACGGCTGGGGTGGAGGTGACCGGACCTGGGGGTGCCAGCTCACCCCATTACCCCGCTCAGGCGGCCGCTACCGCCGTCAGTCGAACCATGCGTCGGAGGTTCTGGACCATGGCGGCGAGGTGGAACTCGTCCCTGGCGCCGTCAGTTCTCGCAGGCGCATGCGTTTGAACCGCAAAGTGGTCTTGAGATGAGCAAACGGCATCTCAACCTTCTTCCGCTCGTTGCGCGAGGTCGCGAACCGCGGCGTCCCGGCAAGCTGACGAGCCTGATCGCGAGCCTCTTCGGCTTGAGGCCAAATCGCGCCCGGGTGCGCTCCAGCATGGTTGCGGTGGCTCGAATCTCGTCGAAGGTTCGAGCCGGCGTCGGCTCGACATTGACAATGATGGCATGCTCGTTGTCGATCAGATAATTCAGCCCATAGCCGAACTGGACACGCTTGTTGGCCTTGGCCGTCCAGGCGGAAGCCGGATCGGAGGGCGAGATGCCCTTTGGAGCCTTGCGTCCGGCCTCTGGCTACTCGGCGCCGTCGAGTGCCTCAAATTACTCGCGCACGGCCCGGCCCGGCCGCTCGACGGCATTCCAGTCGATCTTCTCCGACTGGATGCCATGAGAGTGGCTGGCGTCGGCTTCGATGACGCTTGCATCGACCGCAAAGCCTTCGCCCTTGGTCAATCCGGCGAGCAGGCAGATGCCCACCACGCGCTCGAACATCAGGCGCAGCAGATCGCCGTTGCGGAACCGCCCGCGCCTGTTCTTCGAGAAGGTCGAATGGTCCGGCACCGCATAGTCCAGATCGAGCCGGCAGAACCATCGGTACGCCAGATTGAGCGAGACCTCTTCGCACAGCTTGCGCTCCGATCGGATGCCGTAGCAGTAGCCGACGATCAGCATGCGCATCATCAGTTCGGGATCAACCGAAGGTCGGCCCGTGTGGCTGTAGAAGGCTGCGATCTCACGATGGATGCCAGCCAGCACCGGGGTGACAAAGACATCGATTTTGCGGAGGAGATGGCCGGCGGGAATGCGCTCTTCCAGATGAAAAGAATAAAAGAGCAGCGCTTGGTCGTTCCGCTGACGCCCTATCATCAATGCGTCTCCCCGCAAATCCTGAGGAGAACGGAATCATGCCCATCGTTTCGACACAACCGAGTTCCTCAACAGCATCGACCCGGACCGGTCCTTCGGGATGATTTGGCTTCCGACGGTTCGAATACGCCATCGATTTGGAGCTGCGGGCGACAGAACCGAGTGCAGACTTCGCACTACTCAACCAACCAGTCATGGCAATCCGCCGCTGTCAGAATGACGTCCTACAAAGGGTGTCGACTAAGACCCGTTTGGGCCGCTGACCAGACGCGAGGCTCGGCAGGCGTCCAACTCGTCTAAGTATCTCACAAGGCGGTAAGCCTGCCGATTGTAAACGCTATAACGGAAAATTCCATGGAAGGGTAAGTAGCTGCCGCCGCTATAAATAAACGCTATAGCGGCAGAATGGAGTTGTGTTGGCGGGCCTGCCTTCCTGAACCTACTCTCGTAGATCAACAGGCCAAGAGGAAGATGGCCTGGCTCAAGAAGCGAACCGCATCAACGCGGCAAATAAAACAGCGTGCGATGGCATAGGGCCAAGCTCGTGCGTTCCAGTAAAATGGAGTGGGAACATGACCAAAGTGATCAGCCGTAGAGCATTCTGTATCTCGACCGCAGTTCTAACACTTGCCGCCGCAATTCCGAACTTTGCTGGGACAGCCTATGCGGCGGGAGAGACGATCAAACTCGGTCTCGTGGCGCCGATGAGCGGGCCCAATGCGCGCTACGGCTCATTTTCGATGCGTGGCGCACAGCTCGCTGTGAAGGAGATCAACGATGCGGGTGGCGTCGATGGCCGAAAGATCGAGCTTGTCTCGGGAGACAGCCAAGGTACGCCTGTCGAGGGTGTTTCAGCAACCCGCCGCCTGATCGATAGCGACAAGGTCGATTACATTATCGGTGACGTCTCCAGTTCCGTCACCCTCGCCATGCAGCCCGTTGCAGAGGATGCCGGTATCCTTCTCCTCAATGCTGCTTCGTCAAATCCCAAGATCACCTATGGGGCCGGTGTGGGCGGCTACAAGTGGACCTTTCGTAACTACCCGACTGACGAAAACCGTGCCTTGATCGTCGCAAAGTATGCCGCCGAGCAGCGCGGCTTCACTAAGTTCTCCGTTCTTTCAGTTGACAGTGACTATGGCCGCTCCGCCATCGAGTTCACGAAAAAGTATCTGCCCCAATTCAAAGGCCAAATCCTGACAGAGGATTACTACAAAGAGGGTGAAGTCGATTTCCGCAGCGTTCTGGCAAAAATCCGCGATTCCGGTGCCCAAGCCATTATCCTTTACGGCTTGGCTGACACGACCCCAATCATCGCGCGGCAGATGACCGAAGTCGGACTTGCCGGCAAAGTGCCGCTGATTGGAAACGGCGAATTCAACGCTCCGTCGAACATCAAAGCCGCACCGCGTGCTATGGAAGGGGCCGTCGAAGCCGCGGCATGGCTTCCCGCATGGGACTCGCCCAAGAGCAAGACTTTCGTCGACAAGTTCACGGCAGCCAACAAGGAAGGGCCTAACAACCACGCCTACGTCCATTGGGAAACCGTTCATCTCCTGGCGCAGGCTATCAAGGAAGCCGGAAGCCCGGACCGCGAGAAGGTTCGTGAGGCCCTGTCGAAGATCAAGTATGACAGCGCTGTCGGCGAAGTCACGTTCGACAATCACAATCAGGCCCGACTGCCGATGATCCTGCTTCAGATCGAAGGCGGGAAGCCCAGCATCAAGGGCGCCTACACGGCTGACATTCAGTACCCTGCACCGTAAAAGCGTCAAGGGATGAGGCCATGTTCTCCACTTTTGCAGAACAGATCATCAACGGCATCGTAACAGGTTCCATCTATGCGATCGTTGCCGTCGGCATGACGATGATCTTCGGTGTTCTACGGGCCATTAACTTCGCTCACGGCGAATATTATATGCTTGGAACGTTTGGGGCATGGTTCGCCATCGACTATTTCGAGCTGTCCTACGAGGCGTCGATCATCGTCGGAGTTCTGGCCACGATCGTCATAGCCTACGTCATTGGTAGGCTCGTGATGCAGCGCATGGTTGGCGCCCCGGCGGAGGCCGGGGTGCTCGCCACTCTCGGCATTGCCCTCATCCTCCAGAACACCGTGATCCTCATTTTTGGCGGCGGTTACAAGTTCTTTTCCGGCGGATACATCGAGCCGGTTTCGGTTCTAGGCTTCACCCTCGCTCAGCAACGCATCCTGATCCTCGTCGTCTGTGCGCTCGTTTTCATCGGACTTGAACTGATGGTGACGTACAGCCGTATGGGAAAGTCTATGCGGGCTGTCTCGCAGAACATCGAATGCTGCGAGGTTGTCGGAATCGATGTGTCCCAGGTCGTTCTGCGAACCTTTGTTCTCGGCGCGGCCCTCGCGGCTCTATCCGGAGTGTTGACTGCGCCGGTCAACGTCAACGTCTATGGCGGAATGGGTGAACTCATCACGTTCAAGACCCTCCCGATCATCATCATGGGCGGGCTCGGGAATGTCCGGGGCACATTCTTTGCAGCCATGCTCCTGGGTATCGCTGAAAGTCTGGTTGCCACCTATATCGGCTTGCAATTTCGCGACACGGTCGGGTTCGCGACCCTGATCCTGACGCTGATGTGGCGCCCCTACGGCCTGTTCTCCACGGAAGCACGATTTTGACGGCATAGCCGAACTTCTCTCGAACCTGAGGACTCACTATGTCTCTCACCCAAACATCGCGCGAGACGTCACTCGCTGAACCGTCCCTCGAGGTCCGACGCCGCGATTTGCGGCTGCCGCTGGGGATCATCGTCGCCATCACGGCGCTGGCGGCTCCTTTCCTCATCGGCTCGTATGCGCTTCACGCCATTATCATCGCGTTGATCTTCCTGCTTCCGGCCCATGGGCTCAACCTCCTGGTCGGATATACCGGCCTCCTGTCGCTGGCTCAGGCCGCATTCTTCGGCATCGGAGCCTATACCGCCGGTCTTCTGGCCGTTCACTACGGGACGCCTTTCTACGTCAACCTCGTCGCTGCCGGCCTGACGGCAGGCTTGATTGCCCTCCCACTCGGGGTTCCGGCGCTGAGGCTTCGAGCAACTTCCTTCGTCATGTGTACGCTGGGCTTTGTCATCATCGGTCAGGCGATTGCCAAGAACTGGATCAGCGTCACGCGGGGCGACATGGGACTTTCCAGCATCCCAAAGCCCTATTTTGCCTTAGGGCCAGCCTCGTTCACAGTGTCCGGTACTACTGGGTTCTACTATCTCACTCTGGCTGTGGCCGTTCTTGCAACCCTTGCCGTCTGGGCGATCGTCCGCTCCCCGGCGGGGCGCAACATGATCGCCATCCGGGAGAACGAGACGCTGGCGGAGTCCGTCGGTGTGCCGACCTGGCGCTACAAGCTGATCGTTTTCATGATCAGCGCAGTCTTTGCCGGCATCGGTGGCAGCATTTACGCACATTATCTCACGGTTGTCAGTCCACTCACCTTTCAGATGTACTATTCGACCACGATGCTGATCATCGTTCTCGGTGGTGGAGCTGGAACGATCTCAGGGGTGGTGTTTGGCAGCCTTCTCTTCGTAGGCTTGTCGGAGGCGCTCCGTGTCGCCCCAGAGCTGCGGATGATCGCCTACGGGTTCTGCCTTCTCATCCTGGTCTTCTGGTTCAAGAAGGGCTTCGCCCCACTTATCAACCGCTTCTGGTCCTTTGTCGGAGGTGTGAAATGAGCACTTTGCCGATCCTCGAAATCTCGAACCTCACGAAGTCGTATGGTGCCGTGAAAGCCGTCAACGATGTGAGCATTCACATTCATCGCGGTGAGATCTGCGGGCTCATCGGACCGAACGGCTCCGGAAAATCGACCTTCTTTGATTGCAGTACCGGGCTCGGCAAGCCCGACTCGGGCAAGGTCGTTCTGGACGGGCAGGATATTACTGGCTGGTCCCTCAACCGCATCGCCCGCGAGGGCCGGATGCTGCGGTCGTTTCAGAAGACGGTTGTGTTCAAGGCGCTCGACGTGGAGGAGAACCTGATCATCGCTGGCCAGATGTTCACGTTTCCAAACCTGTTCTCGACCTTCAGCTTGGGACGAATGTCGCGTCAGCGCATCGCGGCACTGCGAGATAGGGCTCGCGAGCTCATCAGGATGGCTGGGCTGTGGGACGTCCGCCATATGCCGGCGGGCAACCTCTCCGGCGGGCAGCAGAAGCTGATCCAGTTCGCCTCCATGCTGATGCCGGAGCCTAAGATCATCCTGCTCGACGAACCCATGGCGGGCATCAATCCGAAGATCATCGAACGGGTCGTGGATACCATCAAGTATGCCAACAAATCACTTGGCGTGAGCTTCCTTGTGATCGAGCACAACATCGACGTCGTCACCAGTATCTGTGAACGGGTCGTCGTCCTCGATCAGGGTCGCAAGCTCGCCGAAGGCACGCCTCAGAACATCGTTCAAAATCAGCAGGTGCGGGAGGCCTACCTCGGTGGCTAATTCAAACCTTTCCATCAAGAACCTGCGGGCCGGCTATGGCTCCCTCGATATCCTGAACGGCGTTGATCTCAACATCCCGCAGGGTCAGTTCGTGGCTCTCATGGGGCCTAACGGCGCCGGGAAATCCACGCTCCTCAAGACGCTGTATGGCATGACCACGATCAAAGAGGGTAGCATCGACTGGCAGGGCAAGAACATTGCCGGATACAAGTCGCGGGCGATCCTTGGTGAGGGCATTTCCTTTGTGCCGCAGGGCCGGTGCAATTTTCCGGTCATGACGGTAGAGGAAAATCTCCAGATGGCGGCCTACACCCTGCGCGACAGCCAGGTCAAAGCCGACCGTGATTATGTCTACGATCTCTTCCCGATCCTGAAGACGCGGCGCACGACACTCGCCGGCAACATGTCCGGTGGTGAGCAGCAACTCCTGGAAGTGGCGATGGCCGTCCTCCAAAGGCCGAAGGTCCTGCTGGTCGACGAACCGTCTGTCGGTCTGTCGCCCGCCGCGATCGGCGTCGTCTTTAATGAACTCCTGCGGTTGCACGCGTCAGGTCTGACGATCCTGCTCGTTGAGCAGAATACCAAGAAGGCCATGGAAGTGGCCGAGCGGGCCGTCATCCTCCGTCTTGGCAAGGTAATCTGGGACGGTCAGCCGAAGGACATTACCCACGACGAACTCGGTGAGCTGTTCCTGACCGGTAAAATGCGCGGCGAAACGGAAGCCGTCCATTAAATCCTGTCGGACCGCCTCGGTGCCGCAAACCCGTATTGAGATAGAGAATACTTCCATGAGCAACTTCGTGCCCGCTTCCCGCGTGTCGCGCATCAAAGTTTCGCCCAGTACGGCGGCGTCGGCCCGTGCAAGAGAGCTGAAGGCTACCGGACGTGACATCGTCGATCTCACAGTAGGCGAGCCGGATTTTGATACGCCAGAGAACATCAAGGCGGCGGCTCATGCTGCAATTGATCGTGGTGAAACAAAGTATACGCCGGTCAACGGAACTCCGGCACTTCGTAAAGCCATCATCAGCGACTATCAACGCAGGCTAGGCCTTTCCTATCGTGAAAATGAAGTCTGTGTCGGCGGTGGCGCCAAGCAGATCCTCTTCCTTGCCCTCATGGCAAGCGTCGAGAATGACGCCGAAGTCATCATTCCGGCTCCCTATTGGGTCTCCTATCCCGACATGGTGATCGCCAACGAAGGCAAGCCGACTATTGTGGAGTGCCCACAAGACAAGGGATTCAAGCTTACGCCGGAAGCGCTTGAGGCTGCCATCACGCCGAAGACCCTGTGGCTTATCCTGAACACACCCTCAAACCCGACCGGCGCGGCCTACACCCGGGCTGAGCTCGAGGCCTTGGGCGAGGTCCTGCTGCGTCATCCTCACGTTTTCGTGCTGTCGGACGACATTTACGACCAAGTCTGGTTCGAGGATGAGCCGACGACGACCTTGGTTGCGGCGGTTCCCGCGTTGAAGGATCGCGTCGTGCTTACGAACGGTGTGTCGAAGTCCTACGCCATGACGGGGTGGCGGATCGGCTACGCCACCGGCCCTGAACCGCTCATTGCGGCGATCAACAAGCTGCAATCCCAGATGTCGTCCTGTCCATCCTCGGTGAGCCAGGCGGCCGCCGCATACGCACTCACCTCGGATCAGACATTTGTGACCGACAGCGTGAAGGTCTACAAGGATCGTCGCGATTATGCCTGCGCTCGTCTCAACGCGATTCCAGGCCTCTCCTGTTTGACGCCAGCCGGTGCCTTCTACCTGTTCCCGAACTGCGCTGGCGTGATCGGGCGAAAGACACCTGAGAGCAAGGTCATCGAGAATGATCTCGACTTCGTGCTCTACCTGCTGGACGGAGTTGGCGTTGCCGCACTGCAGGGCGCCGCTTACGGCCTCTCCCCATATTTCCGGCTGTCGATTGCAACGTCGATGGAAATGATCAAGGCTGGCTGCGACCGTATCGAGGTCGCCGTCGCGGCGCTCCAATAGCACTCCCGGCCGTGCGGGGAGGGGATTGCGCCCTTCCCACCCAATGCCCTAGTTTCGGCAAGAAAGAGGCCGGAACGATGAGCGTCGACTTCAGAAAACTGAAAAGCTTCGTCAAGATCGTTGACACGGGCAGCATGTCACGCGCGGCCAGCATCCTGCGTACGGCACAACCTGCGCTCTCGCAGCAGATCGCGTCGCTCGAAGCCCATTTCAACCACAAGCTTTTGATCCGCAGCAACGTCGGCATTGCTCCGACCGAGGCCGGCCTCATTCTTTACCGTCACGCCCAACTGATGCTCAAGCAAATTGAGCAGGCTCAGGTCGATATCAATCAGTCGGCAACATCAATTGCGGGACGCGTTTCCATCGGGCTTGCGACCTACTCGAGTTCCAGTGCCCTGTCTCTGCCGCTGCTGAAGGAGATGAAGGCTCAGCATCCGCGGATCGTCGTGCACATCAACGACAGCTTCGGGCACATCCTGAGCGAGTTGATCATGACCGGCAAGATGGACATGGCGCTCATCTATACGGCGGACCCGATGAAGGGCGTAACCCTTCAGCCGCTCTTTCGTGAGGAGATGTTTCTTGTCTCGCCTCCCGCTCTGGAGCTTCCCGGCGAGGCTGGCGAGCCTCTGCCCCTCTCGGACCTGAGCGGTGTCCCCCTTCTGCTGCCGAGTAAGTCCCATCTTCTCCGTCGCCTGATCGACGAGGCCCTGTCGCGGGCACGGGTCACGCCAGAGGTTACCTCGGAGATCGAATCCGTTCCGGCGCTCAGCGCCGCGGTATTGGAAGGCCTGGGATCCACGATTCTGCCAGCTTCGGTGGCGACCGAAACCGCAAGCTTCGCCGGAGCCCAAATCAGACCGCTCGTGCGGCCGGTCATTGAGGCCACCGTGTCCCTGTGTATGTCCGACCACCTTCCGCTCTCCGAGCCTGCTCTGGCAGCACGATCCGTCCTGCTTGCTACGGTCGAAAGGCTAATGCGTGATCACCATCAAGGCATACGTCCGGCCTAAGCGTCAGTTTGCGTGGACGCCATAAAGAAAGGCTATAGCGGCAGACCGTAGTTGTGTTGGCGACCGCAAAATCCTTCGCCTAACCTCATCAGCGACATGGAAATTTGGCTTGGCCAAATTCGCTGGAATGACGCCAAGCGTCGCCTGCTCGCTCGAGGGAAACATGGCAAAACTGGCTTTCGACACCGGAGGAACCTTTACGGATTTCGCCCTCCTGGACGACAACGGCGATCTTCATCTCCACAAGGTCCTGAGCACACCGAAGAACCCGGCTGAGGCCGTAGTCCAGGGCGTCACGGAACTGCTCGAGCAATTCGGGCAATCGATCTCCCTCGAAAACCTCCAGGTTCTGGGTGCGACCACGGTCGTCACAAACGCGGTTCTGGAACGCAAGGGGGTCGAAACCGGCTTCATCACGACGGACGGTTTCCGCGACATGCTGCGGATCCGGAACGAGGGCCGTTACGATCTCTATGATCTGAATATCAAGTATCCCGATCCGCTCGTTAGCCGAGCAAACAGCTTCGGCGTCGGCGAACGTATTGCCGCCAGCGGCGATGTCATCACGGAACTGAAGGAGGAGACGGTCCGCGAGATTGCCGGCAAGCTCAAGGAGAAGGGAATCCGTTCAGTCGCCGTCTGCCTGCTGCACGCTTACAAGTATCCGCAACACGAGCAGCGCGTTGCGGCTCTCCTGCGTGATGAGGACCCGGACATCTTCGTGTCGCTATCCTCGGAAGTCTGCCCGGAGGTCCGCGAGTTCGACCGCGCCTCGACCACGGTCGTCAATGCCTATACCCGTCCGCAGATGTCCGGCCATGTGGCCCATCTCCAGCGCGAGTTCGCCAAGAGGGGCATCGACCGGCAGGTTCTTTGGATGACGTCCTCGGGCGGACTGGTTCCAAGCCGCCGCGCTGCCGAGCTGCCGGTGCGTCTGATCGAGTCCGGTCCAGCCGCAGGGGCGGTTGCTGCCGCCGAATTCGGCCGGATCGCCGGCGAGGGAAGCGTGCTGTCCTTCGACATGGGCGGCACGACCGCCAAGCTTTGCCTGATCCCGCATGGCGAGCCTACGGTCGGCACTGAGCTGGAGGTGGCTCATTACCAGCGCTTCCGCAAGGGATCGGGCTTCCCGTTGAAGATCCAGTCCATCCAGATGATTGAGATCGGTGCCGGCGGCGGTTCCATCGCGGCCAAGAACCCGCTGGGTCTGCTCGATATCGGCCCACGGTCGGCCGGTGCCCTGCCGGGCCCAGCCGCCTATCAACGCGGTGGCACGGAGCCGACCGTGACCGATGCCGACATCCTGCTCGGCTATATGGGTGTGGAATCGTTCGTTGGTGGCTCATTCAAAGTCTCGAAAGACGCAGCTCGAACCGCAATAGAACAGCTTGCTAACGACCTCGGCGTCAGCGTCGAACGCTGTGCCTGGGGAATCCACGACCTCGTCAACGAATCCATGAGCAAGGCTGCGGCCATGCACGCGACGGATCTCGGCGTCGACCCGCGTTCGCTGCCCATGGTAGCGTTCGGCGGCGCCGGACCGGTCCATGCTTATGGCATCGCCCGCAAGCTTGGCATCAAGCGGATCATCTGCCCGACGGGCGCCGGGGTAACATCGGCCATCGGCCTCCTTATTGCGCCGGTCGCAGTCGATCTGTCGGCCAGCCATCCGATGAAGGTCGATGGCTGGGACATGGATGTCATGAACCAGATTCTCGACGAACTTGCGGCTCAAGGTTCCGAGGTGGTCAGCGCTGGAGGCGTCTCTAAGGACACGATCACAAACCGCTATACGGTCGACATGCGCCATATCGGCCAGGGTTATGAGATCACCGTCCAATTCCCGGACCGCAACCTGCCGAAGGATGAGTTCCTAAAGCAGTTACTCGATAACTTCTACAAGCTCTATCGCGAGCTGTTCGGACGCACCGTCGCTGCCCCGGTCGAAGTGATTACCTGGCGTTTGCGGGCAAGTGGTGAGAAGGATCAGGTCACCCGCCCGCACCTCACCGATATCGCCGAGGTCCTCAAGGGACATCGTGAGGTCTACTTCCATGAGCTCGGCTCTTCTGTGGCAACGCCGGTCTATGATCACTACCGCCTGCCGGTGGACAAGCCCATCCAAGGGCCGGCGGTCGTCGAGCAGCGCGAGTCGACCGCCGTGGTTGGGCCGAGCGGCACGGCACATGTCGACGCCAAAGGCAATCTGATCATCAACATCCTGTAAGGGGGCAGAACCATGTCGAAGTCTACGCCCGATTTCAACGACCCGATCAACCTTCAGGTCATGTGGAACCGCCTGATCTTCATCGCCGACCAGGCCGACAAGGCGCTCGGCAGGACTGCCTTCTCGCCGATCGTGCGTGAGAACCACGACTACGTGACAGTGCTGATGGACAGCCGCGGGCGAGCGCTCGCGCAATGCACCTGGTCGATCCCGGTCTTCATCAGCTCGCTTCCGGCCGCGGCACAGCAGTACTTCCTACCGAAGTTTCCGGCCGACAAGCTCGAAGAAGGTGACGTTCTCGCCACCAACGATCCCGAGATCGGTACCGGCCATCTTCCCGACGTGACGATGATCACGCCGATCTTCAAGAACGGCAAGGTGGTGGCCTATGCGGGATCGATCGCGCATCTTCCCGATATCGGCGGCCGTCCGCTCCATTCGGAGGCGAGCGACATCTTCGAGGAGGGCATTCGCTTTCCGATCGTCAAGCTCCACAAGGCCGGAGTTCCGAACCAGGACGTCCTCGACATCATTGCCGCCTCCGTGCGGATGCCGACGGAAGTGCTCGGCGACCTCGAGTCGATGGTCGCCGCGAACGGAGTCATGACGCGCGAACTCCTGAGGTTCCTTGAAGAATATAATTTGGATGACGTGGATGGTCTCGCCGATGCCATTCAGTCCCTCTCTGAGGCACAGACCCGTAAGGCCATCCGCGCCTGGCCGAATGGCACTTACAGCGCGGAGGTCCTGCTCGACGGCTATGGTACCGACGTGAAGCTGAAGGTCTCGGTGATCGTCAAGGACGATTCCATTCATGTCGACTATGCTGGCACGTCGGACCAGATTGCGGACTCATCCATCAACTGCCGCACGAACTATCGCTACGCGCATTCCGTCTATGCGTTGAAATGTCTTCTGGATCCCGACACCCCCAACAATGAAGGCTGCATCACACCCATCACCGACGAGGCACCAAAAGGGTCCATCCTCAACCCGGAATCATGGGCGGCCGGCAACTCGCGCAACGTGATCGGCCATGTCATCCCATCGCTCATCTTTAGAGCGCTTGAGGGCGTGGTGCCTGATAAGGTGATCGGCGACAGCGGTGGCGCGCCAATCTGGGCCACGAACTGCGTGGGTCAACACGATGATGGTACCCAGTACTCAGCCGTGCAGAATTATCACGGCGGCCAGGGAGGCCGGGCGGAATTCGACGGCCTTGATACGCTGAGCTTCCCCTCGAACTGCAAGGTCACAGCCATCGAGATGTTCGAGATGGCCGTGCCGGTCCTGACCGAGTGCAAGGAACTCGTGGCGGACTCGGGCGGCGTCGGCAAGTATCGCGGCGGCCTTGGACAACGGGCCATCCTGCGCAACCTCGGCAAGTCACCGATGCGCATCTATCTCGCGTCCGAACGCGTTCGCCACCCATGCTTCGGCGTCGTTGACGGTGAGTCCGGCACGCCCGGCAAGGTCCTGAAGAACGGTGAGGTTCACTCCCCGAAGGGCAAGGCCGTTCTCGCGACGGGTGACCGTCTTCAGGTCGAAACGCCGGGCGGTGGGGGATGGGGCAGGGCGGCTGATCGCCCCGTCGAGCTGATTGAACAGGATCTTGCCGAAGGCCTGATCACTCCCGAGGCAGCCAAGAAGCGTTATGGCTATGGTGGGTCAGCCGCCTTGGCTGCGGAGTAGGAGATTTCAATGGGACTTCTTGACGGCAAGGTTGCTCTCGTTACCGGGGCAGGGACCGGGATTGGTCGTGAAGCTGCAATCCTATTGGCGAGGGACGGCGCTCACGTGGTCCTAGCAGGTCGCCGACTCCAGCCCCTTCAGGAGGTGGCCGCGCTCATCGAGGCAGAAGGCGGAACGGCGGTTGCCCGTTCCCTCGACATCGAGTCCCGTGACGATATTTTCGAGACGGTCGCGTGGGTCCGCAACACCGTCGGTCCGATCGACATTCTCGTGAACAATGCCGGAAGCGCGAGTAAAGTCCTGAACGCCCGCTTTCTGAGCGAAGAGGAGTGGAATTCGACCGTCACTGTCAACCTGACGGCCGTTTTCAATCTGACTCAGGCCGTCCTACCCGACATGATTGCGAAACAGGATGGCACCATCATAACGGTATCGTCCCTCGCGGCCCTGAACCCGAACCTGTTGGGTGGTGCAGCCTACGGCGCCGCCAAGGCAGGCGTGAAGAACTTCATGACATTCCTGCACAACACCTATCGCAATCAGGGTATCCGGGCGACGACGATCCTGCCGGGCGAGACTGATACGCCGATCATGAACAACCGCGCACGACCGCCGCTCGAAAGTGAACGCGCGAAGATGCTCGACCCACACGATGTCGCACGCACCATAGCGCTGTGCGCAAGCCTACAGAAGGGGGCCGTGATCCCCGAGCTTCATATCTGCCCAACCTACATGCGTGATACGTCTGCGGATATCGAGACCGCCCGCTGGGTAGGCGCTCCCGCGGAGACACCTGATATGCCGAAAAAAGAAAAGACGGGAGAAGCCTTATGAATGGTGCGAAACTGCGCGCGCGACTGCAGGCCGGTGACAGCATCACGATGTTCAATCCGCACCATGTTTCGCCGGGCCTTTCCGTACGACTGGTGGAGCTTGGTGCCGACAGCATCTTCGTCGATTGTGAGCACGGGACGTGGAGCTTCGAAGATGTTCGGATCACCGGTCAAGTCGTTCGCGGGGCCGGTGGCGCGACCATCGTGCGACCGCACTCGCATGAACGTCCTATCCTGATCCGCTACCTCAATGCCGGCGCCGATGGCATCATGGTGCCCATGGTCGATACGGGGGGCCAGGCCCGCGCGGTCGTGGATGCCGTGCGCTACGCTCTGCCGTCGGATCACGATAAGCGACTTGTGGTCAGCATGGTTGAAACTCTTGAGGCTATCGAGAATCTCGACGAGACGCTCACCGTCGACGGAATCGATGTGTTCTTCATCGGCCCCGGTGATTTATCGCAGAACATGGGATATCCGCCCGCGCCGCCATTCGGCGAACCGCGTCCGAAGGAGGTCATGGAGAGAGTCGCTTATGCGGTCCACAAGATCCGTGACGCGGGAAAGATCGCTGGGACGCTGGTGACTGCCGACGAGATGCCTCACTGGTTGGAGAAGGGCGTGCAGTACTTCTATGTCCACTCCGATCCATTCCTGCGGATAGGTATGAACGGCATCAAGTCGATACTCAGGCGCTGATTGAAAGCAGAGAAAATATCATGAGCTTTCCACTGTTCTCTCTTTCCGGTCGGCGTGCGGTTGTGACGGGCTCGTCGCAGGGCATCGGCTTTGCGCTGGCCAAGGGCCTGGCGGAGCATGGGGCGGCGGTGGTTCTCAACGGCCGCGACCCGGGCAAGATCG
>NZ_JBVVAK010000086.1:0-36306 GCF_055792825.1 Microvirga sp. GN3 | reverse complement strand
CATGTTGGCGCATGCCTATCTGACCGTCGTGCGCCAGCACGCCATCGGGGGGAGAAGCCCCCGTCGTGCAAGCCGCGGGGTTGTTGCCGCTCACCGTGCCGGAGGTGCGGCGGCTTCTCTGGCATCTGGTGTGGGAGCAACCGCCTTCGGTTGAAGCGGTTGAGCACTGGTCGGTGTGGCGCCGGCGCCATCAGCAGCGCGCTCATGACTGTCACTGGCGCGAGCGCACTCGTCGCCGACGTCAAACCCGGCTGTAGTATTAGACCGACTACGATCGCTCCTATCGTTGCGGTAGTGATGTGGTTCGCTGTCTGATTGCGAATGCCGAGGTCAGTTCCAAAGCGCTCCAGAAAAAAGCCGCCGATGAGCGATCCCGCCAGTCCGGTGATTACGTAGTGGGGAGACCAGAGCCGCCGACAAGCCAGCTTGCCAGCCAGCCTGCCGCGATACCGATCTGGGCAGCAGTGGCGCGTTTGTCCAAAGCGTTCAGCGCCTCCCGATCTATGCTGATGCGGATTGGCAGCTGTGCGCTGGTCGATTCAGGTGCTTTGCGCGTGCCTTGCGTTTTGCCTGGGTTAGGTTTTGAAGCTTTCGCCATGGCTTCGATATGGTTGGCTGTGGAAACAATCCAGGAGCTATGCCAGGGCGTGTTAGACCAGCCGGCATTCCCAGTATTCAGGACAGTGAGGGCTGTAGTAATCCCCGGAGGTCTGTCCCGGCAGCAATTCCGTTCGGCTTCCGGATTTTTGCGTTGGCTTTCAGCTTCGCGATCTCAGCTTGGAGCAGCTCGATTTTCTCGACCTGCTCCCGGTTGGCGCGGATCAATTCCCTGGCTTCACTCCTCAGGTCAGCGATTTCAGCTTTGAGTTCATTGCAGTCGGCAGCAATGCTATTCTCATGCTTGGCTTGAGCTTGCAGCTCACGCAGCTGCTGCCTCTGATCCGCTACCTTCTCTTGCAACTTCCTGATTTGCTGCTCAGCTTTTGCGAGCAGCCGCCTCATATCCCTCGCCTGTTGCTCGGGCTCACCCAACTCGGTGAGCTTTCGGTCTGATCCTGTCCGAATCATGATCTGGTCGGCCTCTCTTGATCTATGCCTCGAAAAGAACAAACATAGAACATACGTCAGGGTCAAGTCACGCTTTGACCTCCCGCTCCCCTCAGAGCCGACCGCGAGGCCGGGTACTTACAGTCTTGGATGAAGTGGGTGGGTGCGAAGGAGCACCACCTCGTCAGCGGCACCATCCAGCGATAGAGTCAAAGAGGCTGGGAGTTCCTCCCGGCAGACAGCATGGACCAGATGTTCCGACCGCCACAGGCTGATCAACGACCTGTCCTGGAGACTCTCGCGGGCTCGGTCGAGCGCGTCACCTTCCACAATGCGGAGAACGGCTTCGCTGTCTTGAAAGTCCACGCGCGAGGCAAGCGTGATCTTGTGACGGTGGTCGGCCATACTCCCAGCATCTCCGCAGGCGAGTGGATCACCGCCAGTGGATTGTGGATCAGCGACCGCACGCATGGGCTCCAGTTCAAGGCTGAGGTGCTCAAGACCACTCCGCCGACCGGAGCGGAGGGCATCGAGAAGTACCTTGCCTCGGGCCAGATGCGCGGCATCGGACCAGCCATGGCCAAACGGATTGTCGCTGCCTTCGGAGTGGACACCTTCGAGATCATCGAGGCCAGTCCTGAGCGCCTGACAGAGGTGCCTGGGATTGGTCCCATGCGGGCCTCCCGCATCGTGGCCGGCTGGGCCGAGCAGAAGGCGGTGCGGGAGATCATGATTTTCCTGCATGCGCATAGGGTCGGCACGGCACGGGCAGTACGCATCTTCAAGACCTATGGCTATGAGGCCATTCAGGTCATGACCGAGGACCCCTATCGTCTCGCGAAGGACGTACGCGGGATCGGCTTCAGGACGGCGGATGCCATTGCAGCCAAGCTCGGCATGGAGAAGACCGCCCCGCAAAGGATTCGGGCAGGCATCTCGTTCGCGCTGCAGACGGCTACCGACGAGGGGCACTGCGCCCTGCCGGTCGAGGCGCTTACCCGCCTGGCCGAGCAACTGCTCGAGGTCGGCCAGGAGTTGATCCGCACGGCCGTGGTCGAGGAATTGGCCAAAGGCGAAATCGTCTCCGACACGATCGGCGACGAGACCTGCCTGTTTCTCAAGGGGCTTTATCTGGCCGAGCAGGCCATCGCCTCCCGGTTGGCCGAGAGGGCCTCCGGCCCGCCGCCGTGGCCTGAGATTGACCTCGACAAGGCCATTCCCTGGGTGGAAGGCCGCACGGGCAAGACCCTGGCGGCCTCGCAACGCGAGGCTCTCAAACTGGTGCTCAGCTCCAAGGTGGCAGTGGTAACCGGAGGTCCAGGCGTCGGCAAGACGACCCTGCTGGATACCATCCTGCGCCTGCTGGTCGCCAAGGGTGTCAAGGTGGCGCTGGCCGCCCCCACCGGACGGGCGGCCAAGCGCATGACTGAGCAGACCGGCCTGGAGGCGAAAACCATCCACCGTCTCCTGGAGATCGATCCAAAGCACGGCGGCTTCTCGCGCAATGAGGAAAACCCGCTCGACTGCGATCTCCTGGTGGTGGACGAGACCTCAATGGTCGACGTGCCGCTGATGAATGCCCTCACCAAGGCCATTCCTCCCCATGCCGGTCTGCTGCTGGTCGGCGACGTGGATCAGCTGCCCTCGGTCGGCTCGGGGCAGGTGCTGGCCGACATCATCGCCTCGGATCGCATCCCAGTCGCCCGCCTGACCGAGGTCTTTCGGCAGGCCGCCGAAAGCCGGATCGTGGTCAATGCCCATCGCATCAACAAGGGCCAGATGCCCGAGCCGCCGAAGGCTGGAGAAGAAAGCGACTTCTACTTCATTGAGATTGCCGATCCTGAGGAAGGTGTGCCGAAAATCATCCAGATGATCAAGGAGCGCATGCCGCGCCGGTTCGGGCTCGATCTGATGAAGGACATCCAGGTGCTCTGCCCGATGAACCGGGGTGTGCTCGGAGCCTGCAACCTCAATATTCAGCTTCAGGAGGTGCTTAACCCCAATCCTCCATCCAAGGTGGAACGGTTTGGCTGGCGCTTCTCGCCTGGGGACCGAGTCATGGAGACTCAGAACGACTATGACCGAGAAGTTTTCAACGGCGATCTTGGGACCGTGGTCCGGATCGACGATGAGGAAGGGGCGCTAATCGCGTCGTTCGACGGGCGGGAGGTGTCGTACCCGTTCGGCGAACTCGATACGTTGGTGCCCGCCTACGCGACGACGATCCACAAGTCGCAAGGGTCAGAGTATCCCGCCGTGATCATCCCGGTTGTGACGCAGCATTTCACGATGCTGGCCCGCAACCTGCTCTACACGGGCGTGACACGAGGCAAGCGTCTGGTGGTGCTGGTGGGACAGAAGAAAGCTGTCGCCATGGCAGTGAGGGGAGGGCAGATGAAGAAGCGCTGGACGAAGCTGCGAGAGTGGCTATCTCGTGAACCCGCAACCGTTTAGTTGCCTGCTTCTCGATTACGTCCACGGAGAGTTCCATCGAGGCAGGACGGATACTCTGGGGTTCTCCAAAGCGTCCGAATGTTATCTTCGGCGAGCGGGCGACGCAGAATTGGTGGCAACGGTCAGCGCATCGGCCCGACCGCTTCCGAGAAGGGAGCGATGAACACGGTCTGGCCGGTGTTATCGGTCACCTCGATAGCCATGTTGTTCAAGTCGTCGAGCGGCAGGTCGTCCCAAGTCTTCCGCAGGTCGTGGGCCATATCGCGGGCTTCGGCCTGCGCGTCCTCAAGAGCAGGCAGGTCTAACCCGTATTGGTCCTCATCAAGGCGACCAGCATCGCGGAAATGGAAATAATAGCGGGGCATCGTTGTTTGGATTCTAGGCCGCGAAGCGCCTTCCACAATGCCTCATTGGGAATTCTTCTGCGTGCTGGTCAACCGGACCACCTAAACCTGGAGCCTGAATCTGGAGAAGGTATGGGCGTCCTGGCAGAGGTCGCAACCGACTACGTAAGCGACTGGGAATACCATGAAAGGTGGTGTGGGCCAGAACCGGTTCGAAAGTGTCTTCTTGATGCCCTCTTGAGACCCGCCATGGCCACGGGCGAGAACCTCTCGTGCAGTGCTTACCGAGCGTCACCAGTGTATAACCATGGCTTCGATGTTCTGGGACCTGAGTCCTGTGCATTGTTGTCCAGCCTCCGTCAGACCCCTGGCACGGCCCAGACATCCAGTTCGCCTGCGCCCTCACGCAGTTTTTTCACTTCGGCATACTCCGGTGAGTGCCAGACGGAGTGGATCGTCTCCATTGACGGAACTCGAATATGACCAGCCGTCGCCCATCATAGGAGCCCTCCAAGACCTCAACTGGTCCGCCCCGGACGAGATAGCGTCCGCCATGTCGAGCGAAGAGTTCGGCCACCTTCTGCCGGTACTCGGGCCAGCCCTCTTCACGAATAATCTTGATCTGCACGATCATGTAGGCAGCAGGCATGGAACTTTCCTTATTCCGGTGCTGCCAATCTCAACGCCAAAACCAGTTCAGTCGAGGGGAGACCAAGCCCCTATACGCAAGAGTTCTTTTGGTGTCTCCCGTTTGTCGGTCAGAGTGGAGCGACTGCAAAGGTGCTTGCCATGTCCAAAGAGATCATCGAGGTCCCAGTTCTCTCACAGGGCGTGCGCAATGTCGGAGTTCCCCTGTCGCTGGTGACAAAGGCCAATGGCTTTGTTTTCGTTTCAGGAACACCGCCCTTCGACCTGGAGACGGGCAAGTTCGTGCGAGGGGATATTGAGGTCCAGACCGAAGCCTCGCTCAAAGCGGTTCAGCACTGCCTTGAGAGCGCAGGCACTTCACTCGACAAGGTGGTGATGGTGCGCGTCTATGCCAGCAATGCCGGGTTCTACTCGGCGATCAATCGGGTTTACGCCCGTTTCTTTGCGGAGAACCCACCCTCCCGCACCTTCGTGCCGGTGGCATCCTGGCCGATGGAGTTCGACATCGAGATCGAGTGTGTCGCCGTAGCATAGGCTCTCGGGTGGCGTTTCAACTTGTGACCGGAGGCGGCATGCACATCCATCATGTGAACATCCGAACCAAGGACCTTGATGCCTCGATTGCGTTCTATCGGGATGTGCTCGGACTCGCTCATGGCCCAAGACCCGATTTCGGCTTTCCGGGAGCATGGCTCTACGACCAGGACAAGCCAGCCATCCATCTGAACGAAGCGGTTGAAGCTCCTGCCCGCGCATCCAATGCCTTTGACCATGTGGCCTTCTAGATGGAGGAGTTGGACAGTGTACTGGCCCGGTTGGATGCCATGGGAGTTCACTACTACGGGCTGCGGCCTCTCCCGGATGGGAAGACGCGCCAGTACTTCATGAAGGACCCGAACAGCATCACCATCGAATTACAAGGCCCGTGATCTGAACCAATAACTTAGGCGAGATTGCATCATGTCTGCTTATAGTCTCGGCGACTTGCTGTGGTATTACGCCGTCCTCTTTGGATGGTCATCAATGATCGCCGTCGCTCTGGCGACCTATGCCCGGAACAGATTTCGAGCCTGCCTAAAGGCACCCGCCAGCCACTTCATCAGCGGGAGTGATATGTGGAAGGAGATGTACACGTTCTGGAACACGAGCGGACTCGCAATGGCAGGAGTCTCGATCCTGTGTTGCGGTCTCTGGCTTGCTGTATGACACCGGACTGTTGGATGGGTATGGTCCGCTCATCCACATGGCTATGGCTCGCCTGTGCAATGCTGCTCCCGACACAGGGGCACGCCAACCACGACAGCCTGTCTGATCCACCGCCGCAGCAGACGAGCCAGAAGCTGCCCGCGCTGCCCCATATGGATCGAACGGCGGTTACCGTATCTGGTCTGTCCTCTGGCGGGTTCTTCGCGCATCAGTTTCACGTCGCCTTCTCCAGCCTCGTCAAAGGCGCAGGCATCCTCGCAGGAGGGCCATATGGCTGCGTCGAGGCCATTCCGAACCCATGGTGGCTCTTCTGGAGAGTGCCTCTGGATCGGGTCTCTGCGGCAGTAGTGGCGTGCACCCATTACTACGGCGACCGCTACTACGGTTTTCGCCCATCACTTCCAACGGCTGAGGATTCCGTCAGGCTCATCAGAGAGGCGGCAGACCAGGGTCTGATCGACAATCCTTCCAACCTCGCAGACAGCCGGGTCTGGCTGTTCCACGGCAAGAGCGATGCCCTTGTCCCGCTCCAGGTGATGGAAACCCTGGGACGGCTGTATGATCGGCTCGATGTCCACGAGCCGAACCTCCAGTTCGACCGAAATCAGACCGGTTCTGCGGCCAATCACGGCATGCCGGTCAGCCGATTTGCGGGGGAGAGCAAGTTCCCAGTCCGAGAGTGCAATCAACACGAGCCGCCATTTGTGATCCAATGTGGCTATGAGGCGGCTGAAATGCTTTTACGCCACCTATACCCGGAGGACTTCAGGCCAGCCTCCGATAATCAGCATCAGGATGGGGCGCTGGTCGCCTTCGATCAATCGGAGTTCTTCCATTCAACCGATGAGAGCATCAGCCTCCACGGCGTTGGTTACCTCTATGTTCCAGCCTCATGTGCCGCCGAGCAGTGTCGCCTTCATGTCGCCTTTCATGGCTGTAACCAGAACGTGGACAGCGTCTACGACGACTTCATCCGAGATGGGGGCTACAATCGCTGGGCTGCAAGCAACAACATTGTCGTCTTGTATGCGCAGACGAAGGCTTCGGCAGCGAACCCGAACCGCTGTTGGGATTTCTGGGGCTACAGCGGATCAAGCTACGATACGCGGAATGGACCGCAGATGCGGGCAATCAAAGCCATGGTAGATCGTCTGATTGGTCAATCCCCGCAATGATGAAACTGCCAAAATAAGCTCAATCGGTTCGATGCGGAGAGAAGTTCCGGTGCTGGTCGATGCAATAGAGTTCTATAATAGGACGAGGGCACCGAACTCAGATCGAGCTACTCGGGGAGCCCAGCTTTGCGCAACCCTTCAGCAATGCGCCCGATCAAAGGAGATTTCGGAGGTGCAGCGGCAATAGCCTTCGAAACAGTCATGCCTGGATAGGCTTCCAGGAATTTGGTGGCCGCTCGCTTGGCCTCCTCCAGGCAGCCAGCATGAGTATAGGCTGCCGTCAGGAGACGGTAGGTCCAGACCGCATCCGGCCTCTCGCGTAGTCCCCTTTCGATCCACCTGATCGCCTCATCATACTCGTCCTTGTCGAAATGTGCGGCTCCAATTCCCACGAGAGCGTTGAAGTGCATCGGGTCGAGCGGGCTGAGGCGCATCGCCCGCTTGAAATGCTCAATGGCTTTGTCAGGGTTGCGCGTGTAGTGATTCACCCAGCCGCTACGAAGCCACGCCCAAGCCGAGTTCGGGTCCAGAGCGAGCGCCTTCTCGATGGCCGTGAGGCCAAGATCGAACTGGCCGACAATGGCATAGGCGGCACTCAGCACCGTCAGCACCAGCGGATCATGGCTATCGAGAGACGCTGCCTCTTGGGCCAACGTCAAAGCCTTGAGCCGATCCGCCGCTGGATCATGGCTCCGCATGTAAGTCATACGTTGCGCATAGCACCATGCAGCGAGGGCCTTGGAAGAGTGTAGGTTGGATCAAGGGCGATGGCCTGTTCGGCCAGCCGAAGTCCCTTTTTCGTGGTTTGGTCGTCCTGCGACCAGACAGTAGGCAGCGCCCGCATCACACAGTCATAGGCATCAAGGCTGTCGGGACGCTTGCGCTTTGCCCGCTCGATCTCGCTGAGCGTGATGGTCGGCTCGATGGCTCCGACAATCGCCTCCGTCACCCGATCCTGAAGGTCAAAGATGTCGGCAAGGTCCCCGTCATACCGCTCGGACCAGATGTGGTTGCCCATCGGGGCATCAATCAATTGGGCGATAATGCGAAGCCGGTTCCCCGCTTTGCGGACACTGCCCTCCAACACATACCGAACACCAAGCTCGCGACTGACTTGGCGGACATCGACAGCCTTGCCCTTGTAGGTGAATGTCGAGTTGTGAGCGATAACAAAGAGTGAGCGAAAGCGCGAGAGCGCCGCGATGATCTCCTCCACGACTCCATCGGCAAAGTAGTCCTGCTCGGGATCACCGCTCATGTTCGTGAACGGAAGCACGGCAATGGACGGCTTGTCAGGTAGGGGGAGTGCCGCCGCTGGCTCTTGTAGCTGTGTTGAGCCAGGAGGCGAAACTGGAACACGGATACGGTAGACGTGAATTGGTTCGTTGATGTTCTTGACTTCCTGTAGCCCGAGATCATCGAAGCTGAAGGTTAGTGACCGGCGAACGTAATCATGGGTGGAAGCAGAGATGCAGATGCTACCCGGATCAGCGAGACTTTCCAACCGTGCCGCGATATTCACCCCGTCTCCCAAGTGATCGCTGCCTCTTACCAAAACGTCACCCACATGCACCCCGACCCGGAACTGGAGTTGGTGCTCTCTGGACGTATCCTGGCTGACTTGCGCGAGTGCCTCCTGCACAGTCACGGCGCATTGGACAGCATCCACGGCACTCGGGAATTCAGCCAGGACACTATCTCCAGCCGTATTAGCGATCCTTCCTCCATGTTCAGCAATGAGCCTGTCCATGATCTGGCGATGAGCGGTTAGGGTGCGCAGTGTTCCAACCTCGTCCTGACCCATCAGGCGTGAATAGCCTGCCACATCAGCCGCAAAGATGGCGGCCAGTCTCCGCTCGACCTTGTGCTCCGGTCGATCCATAGGACCCTCGGTGCAGGTGCTGAGCGGATTGTGCTGCCGGTAGGGCTGGGTGTCCAGTCAGAGATGATTGCCTCATTCCTGCCCACGATGCCGACAGCCCCACCGGCCCCGAACGTCAGCCTTTCTCGCGCACGAAACTATTAACCGAAATCCGGGCTAAACTTGGCTACTCATTTTGCGGCGGCTGTGCAGGTGCAGCGGTTTGGTCGGGTTCCTCAAGCACGCTCGCTTCCGGCGTGAGCACAACATCTTCCTTGGGCGGTCCCTCACCGGGTACCTCAACAGTCTTGCAATCCTTCAGAACCGCATTGTGCATTTCGAGGGTGGATGCCTGTTTCAAGCAGTCGTCATGGCTTGGAAACAGCTTATCCCAAGCCTGAGCGACATGTTGTTCGGTAGGGTTTGCGCTGCTGAGGATCAAGATCAAGACGTACTTCACGGCCATGGGTTGTGACCCTCCGACCCTATGGAGGGTTAAACTCGCCAGTCGCGTTGCCGTTCACAAAGTTGGAGTCTGAGCAGCACGGTTTGTTTCCTCCCCATGGTCAGGGGTGCCATCGCGGGGCAAGGACTGCGGCGCAGATGACTGTACTGCGGCTCCCAAAGGTCTGAATCCGACGCTCACCCGAGCGGAAAAGCCATTCGTGCTCAGCGCGTATGATGATAAAATTCCGTATGAATTGTTCCGCACGCTGGGGCACAACGAGCACGGTAATTTGCCCATTCTAGTCGGAGCACAGGGGATGTCCTATGATGGAGCCGCTGAGATATGCAATGTGCCAATCGGTACTATCAGGAGCCGCGTGAACCCGGCTCGATCCAAGCTAGCGTCACTTCTGGACCTCACCAGGGAGGCGGAATTCGGACCCGACGGCGTGATCAAGGCGGCTCTGGCACGGAGCTAGGCGGTGGCTCTTACATCACGAATGGTCAAGCTCACCTGTTCAGGTTAGATTCAAGTCAGAGGGCCGAAGGCTTATCCCATGACTAAGCTCACAGGCAGCAAGCCGCTGGTCCTCGTCTTAGAGGACGAGGCTCTCATTGCCCTCAACCTTCAAGACGAGTTGCAGGATACAGGCCATGAGGTTTCTGGTCCCTTCACAACTTGCTCTGCCGCGCTGGAGTGGCTTCAGACCGCAACGCCGGATGTGGCAATTCTCGATGCTACGCTGAATGATGGCTCATGCCATGGAGTTGCTGTTGAGCTAAGCCGCCGTGAGGTGCCGTTCCTGATCTACTCGGGACACCATGAGGACCGCGAGCTTCTTGCAGAGTTTCGCCACCTCACCTGGATTGAGAAGCCAGTCCCGTCTGTGGTTCTGATCGAAGCCTGCCAGCACCTTCTGGTCGGCTGCCCCTAAATTGCTTTGGGATAAGGTCAATTCGGATTGAACCCTGTCCCAAACAGCACGTTCTCACGGGTGTCCCCAGCGGTAACTGGCTCGTGTTGAACGATCAACTGCATCCCTCCTGGACAGAAAGTGACCGGCTCGTCACGCTGCGCAGCTATCGGGTTCTCGACACGCCACCAGAGCCCACATTCGATGAACTCGTGCAGCTTGCCGCCCGCACCTGTCAGGCTCCTATCGCTCTGATCAGCCTCATTGACGAGGGCAGGCAGTGGTTCAAAGCCGAGGTGGGGCTCGGGGTGCGTGAAACCCCACTCGACCGCTCAATCTGCCTGAGCGCCATGCTCCGCCCTGGGCTAACCATCGTTCCTGACCTGAACGAGGACCCGCGCTTTGCCCGTAACCCGCTGGTGGCAGGGGAGCCTTACCTGCGCTTCTATGCCGGGGCGGTGCTGGAAACGCCCGCTGGGGTGCCCTTGGGAGCGTTATGTGTGCTCGATCATGTGCCCCGTGCTCTGATAGAGGAGCAGGCTTCCACCATCACTATACTGGCGCAGCAGGTGATGTCACAATTCGAACTGCGTCGCATCATCGCCGAGCAGAATGAAAGGCTGGCAGCCAATCGTCAGGTCGAGCAGCGGCAAACTTTGCTGGTTCGCGAGCTTCATCATCGGGTGAAGAACACCCTGGCGACGGTTCAGGCGCTCGTTGGAGCCACGGGCCGCTCCACCGGCAGCTTTGATGAGTTTTATCGGTCGTTCTCGCGCCGCATCGCCGCATTGGCGAAGACCCATGATTTGCTGACCGAAGACTACTGGCAAACAGCCCCGCTTCGCCAGATTGTCCTCAACGAACTCAAGCCATTCGCTGAGAGCCGAGTGCCTCGGTTTATGTTGATTGGACCATCACTTGAGTTAGCGGCTGATTTGGCCGTGCCGGTCGGCATGGCACTTCACGAACTGACCATGAATGCCATCCGCTATGGGGCTCTGTCCGTTCCGGCTGGATACGTTCAGATCAAGTGGAACGTGGTTGAGAGTGATGAGGGCAGAAGGCTTCATCTGGAATGGACAGAGTTCGGTGGTCCACCGGTGAGTGAGCCGCAGCACCAAGGCTTCGGCTCGACATTGCTCCAGCGGGTTCTGCCCATGCAGTGCAAAGCCCAGGTGGAGGTTCACTACGACAGGGAGGGGTTGCTGTTCCGGATGGACGCGCCGCTGGTCGAGCAACGGCTTGTGCCGGATTATTAAGGGCTTTGTTGGATCGGAAGGTATGGCCGTGTTCAGCCTTTGGCTTTCCTTCGCACCCCTGACGCCGATTTCTTGGATGGATGTGTTTTGGTCGAGGACGGAGAATTCGGTCGGGTCATCTCATTCAACATGGCCTTCTGCTGGCGGTGCATCTCTGCCGTCCAGAAACCACGGGCAGTACCAGTCCAGGTGTTTGCGGCACTGAGCCAAAGGCTGAGCCAAGGGTTCTTTGTCATTTTGAACGCAGCCTTCAATCGCTGTGTGAATGTCTGGTATTATCTGAGGGCATATTGGACCTATACATGGCTCAAGGCTTTCGCGAGCAGAAGTCCAGCACCTGCTACTCCGCAAAGCGAACGAGGGCTCTCAGTCCATTGATCAGAAGCTCACGCTGATCATCTGGGACGTAGCCCTTGCATGTGGCATCGACGAGTGCTGTCAGTTCCTCTCTGCTTGGTCGCCGCTCTCTGATCTCGCTCGCCCACATGATGATCTCGGACGCTCGGTTGGCACAGGAGGGGCACTCGTCAGCGATCTGGCGGGCCAGTGCAACGATGCTGTCGAGAGGCGAGGCTTCAGGGTCGTCGGGCATCCTGTTCTATTCCCGTCTTATATTAAGCCAAAGGGCGGAGTGGCCCTTTGGCTCGTATGTGCTGCCTTTTCCGATGACCGCGACTGCGACCTCAGATCGGCCAATAGTAAGGGGCTCGCCAGTAGTCGTGCAGTTCCCGTTCGCGTTCCCGGTCGGACCAGTCGTAGTCATCGCGATCCCGGTAGAAGGTCGGAGCCCCGCGTAGCTGCTCTTCGGTAATGTCCGTGCGGTAGCCGCCCAGGCCAGTGTCGTAGGTCAGCTTGCCCCACGGGATGGTGTGCTCGTCCTCGCCCATTCCAAGGAAGCCACCAAACGACATCACGGCATAGGCGACCTTGCCGCTGAGCTTCTCGATCATCAGGCGCTTGATCGAGCCAAGGTGGTCGCCTTGCGGACCATACACGGCGGTTCCCTCAACCCGATCACTCTCGATTAAGGGCTTGCCGGTCATTACTCCGGGTGCATCGGTGCGAGTTGTCGTATCAGTTTGTGCCATCACTTCCTCCTTTGAAAAGTGTTCGAGTGACCTTGCTGCTTCCTGTGCGCTGGTGCGCACATCACCACCGATGGTGGGTGTCACCGTGCGAAGCATAGTCGCGTCTGGTTCGGGCATAATCCGGCACGTGCCTGTCCCGGTTTCGCTTCTCGCCATGGATCATCCAAGCCAGCGCATAGCCGATGGCTCCAGCGATGAAGAGCGAGAGCAGCGGGTTTCCCGTTGTGTACCGGGTCACAAGGCTTTGGCCCTCACGAACATAATGCTGCGCTTCAGGATACTGTTCGCCGACCTGCCGCGCATAGCGCTCGCCCTGGCTGTAAACAGTCCCGGCGACCTCAGAGGCGCTCCCGGCAACATCGTTGAGCGCCTCCCGCACCTGATCGAGAACGTGCTCGGTGCTGTCGTGCGCAAGACTGGGTTTCTGATCCAAGCCTGATGCAGGCGAAGCCTCTTGACCATGAGAGTCAATTCCTGCGCCTTTGGTGATGGTTACGGAAACCGGATCGCTCGTCGGGAAGGTCTCCTCGATGGCATGGTCGAGCCTTGCATCGAGGTTCTCCTGTGAGTTCTCGGGCAGCTTGTTATCGGGAGGACACGCCGCAGACTGAGGCTCCGCTCTGTCAGACGTGGGTTGGCCGCTGAGACCGGATGCGTTCACCATTCGAGCCCTCCAGGACACTCCAAGCAAGTGTGTCGGCAACCTGCACCCCCTTGTAACGCCGAGGCTGCGCACGCCGTTCCGATGCGCTTTAGCTTATGTAAAGGGCGTGGCTGAAGGGCAGGGATCAACAGATCGTCTGCAACGCGCAAGCAACGACGGCTTTGGGCGATGATGAGATGTACCAAGAGATTGGGGAGCCGGATGATCGGGGTGGCTGCGGATATGATGGAGGCACGCTAATAACGCTCTACAGGAGCATTAAACTCTGAGGGTTCCAGATCGCAGAGTTCAGGCTTCCTGAGTGCGCTTTGTGATATGTGCCCGGTACGCCGCTGCCGATTTCATGGGGATCGTGCCAGCGTCGGTCAGCCTCACGATCTCGGCTTTGGCCCGCCGTGCCGCCTGCGCCGTGTAGGACGGCTTCAGCGTGACTTGAATCCGGCTGGCGATGTGTCGGCGATAGGCACCAGCCTGCCGTGAATTGATGGTCTTCCTGGCAACAAGCTGATCCAATTGCTCATAAGCCCGCTGGGCTTCTGTGGGGGTGTAGCTCTGCTTCTTTTCAAACAATGGACTGTCCTTTCGGTGAGAAACTGGGTCATTTGGGCACTGGTCTTAGTTAGTTTCAGATAGCCTCCTATCTTACTACGCAGGCTGTTGCCGCGCCTAGAATGGGAGGGCTCCATGGCCATGAAGTATGTCATGCTCAAACTCGATGGCGGCGAGTTGCTCCCGCTGCTCTTCCCCGAGTTCATGCAGCACTCGCACATAGCCCAGTCTGTTCCGGCCACAGTGGTGAGCGCCGGTCGGGTCTCTTTGGAGGCCGGAAAGCTCATTGCCCATAGCGCATCAAGCTCACTGGATGTCTGTTCACGAGAGGAGGATAGTGGGATTATTCAGGCATATTTTGATGGACAGAATGTTATCCAGCAGGAGCTTTAACCTGATACATGATAGGAACGGCTATCAAGCTACTCCGCGTGATTGGTTTCAACGGTACGTCGATATCCTAAGCTTGCAACAGGAACGGGTAATGTCCGCACAAAGCACCGAAGCCCTTCAAGGAATGTTCCTGAAACATGTTCGTGATAATAGAGTTGAAGTCACCATCTTTCTGGCGAACGGGATTAGGCTCCAGGGTCAGATCAGATCGTTTGACAACTTCACAGTCCAGCTTGTTCGGGGCAACGGGACACAGATCGTCTACAAGCATGCTATCTCGGCAATCCACCCAGCAGAGCCGGTGCAACTGATAGACCCAGCACATGGCAGATAAGCGCCCAGTCCTACACGGCAGACGATGGATTGGTGCCGTTCTTGGGCCGCTTGGGCCGCTTGGGCCGCTATCTATCGGGTACAGCCCGTTTTCTGTCTTTCATACCGGCCCTCTGCCGGTTTAGCTTGTGGGATGAAATTGCGCAGCCTCGTCACCGCCACAGCTGTGAGCATCAACCATCGGGCCAACCGGCTCCTGGCAGCGCTGGAACCTGAGGATTTCGCGGCATTGGAGCCGCACCTGCAAGGGGTCAGTCTGCACCAGGATCAGGTGCTCTACGAGGCCGGCGATGACCTCCGCCATGCCATCTTTCCCCATGACACCGTGGTGTCGCTGGTGGCCGTGTTGAAGGACGGCCGCTCGGCCGAAATGGCGGTCTATGGCCGGGAAGGAGCCTTGGGCCTCGTCAGCGCCATGACAGCCCGCCAGTCCTTTGGGCGCTACATCGTACAAGCTGACGGGACTGCCTCCCGGATCGAATTGGAGCGGCTGCAGGAGGTGATCGACACCCGTCCGAAGGTGCGCCAGCTGGTGCTGCACTTTGCCGAAGCCATGATGGCCCGCGTGCTGCAGAACGTGGCCTGCAACGCGGTCCACAGCGTTGAGGCGCGGTGCTGCCGCTGGATCCTGAGCATGCACGACCGGCTGGATCGGGACACCGTGCCGCTCACGCACGAGTTCCTGGCCGACATGTTGGGCGTGCAGCGCTCCACGGTGAGCAGCATCACGCGATCGCTTCAGGAGGCGGGGCTGATCCGGCAGAGCAGAGGCGTGATCACCGTGACGGACCGCGCCGGCCTGGAGAGGGCCTCCTGCGAGTGCTACGGCACGGTGCGCCGCAGCTTCGAGCGGCTGCTCCCTCACACCTACCGGAACACCTCGGCCACGGTTCCACCTCGGCCGCGGCAATGTTCTTGATTGGTGTGTCACGCCGCGCGTTAAGAGCCGGGCCGTCTCGCAAGCAACGTCGTCTGCCCTACCTGTGATCCTGAATAGGAGAGGGGAGCCTGTGATGTCGGATCACGTCTACAAAGTCGTTGAACTGGTGGGCTCATCGCCCACCAACATCGAGGATGCGATCCAAACCGCCATCAAGCGCGCCGACCAGACCTTGCGCAACCTGCGCTGGTTTGAAGTGATGCAAACCCGCGGGCAGGTGGAGAACTGGCGGCGGTTACGTTCCGGCTGACTTCAGGACGTCCTATGCGATCGCCCATCATTGTCCTGGTCTCCTCAAGGTTTGGGAAGCTGGTTCAGGCAGAGGTTACTCGGGTGCCGTCCTCGATATGAAACCATCTGGCGAGGCGGAATTGCGAGCACCCTGCTATGCTATGAAGTCTGGCGCTCGAACAAACGCTCGTGAGGTCCAATGGTGAAGCTGCTCTCGATCGTTCTCATGCTCCTCGTAGCGAGTGCGACAGCTAGAGCCGAGGAGTTTTCTCCCTTCAGGCGGAGTCTGAGTGATCGACCACACGGCGTCACAACAGTCCCGGGATCCAGGAGAGGGTCGGTGCAGAGGTTTGAGGTGCGCCCCGGAGATTGCACCTCGCGTGACTGCTTTAGGGATCGAGAACGCTCAGAGTTGGGGGAAGTCGACGCGTCGAGCCGTGTGGGAGACGAGTACTGGTATCAGTTTTCCTTCTACCTTCCAAAGGACTTCCCGAATATCTACCCGGCCAAGACAGCCCTGGGTCAGTTCCACCAGAAAGGCGTCACAAGCCCGCCTGTGCTGTTTCAGTACGGTATTCCGCAGGGCTCGAATACCTCAAGCTACTACCTCGATCTCAACCAGACTAAGCTTGGACATTTCCCACTGATCAGTGAGCGGAGCCTTCGAGGGCGCTGGCAGGACATCCGTGTTCATGCACGCTGGTCGATGGCCGCAGATGGTTTCATCCGGGTGTATGTCAACGGGCGCCTCACCGCTGACGTGGTGGGCCCAAATACGACGCACGCGAACCCGATCTACTTCAAGTATGGCGTGTATCGTTCCTTCCTGTCGCGATACAAAAGCGCCTATGGGTCATCAGAAGTGCCTGCTCAATCTGCCCTGTTCCGCTCGGTCCACAAAAGTAAGACGATGAGGGGCCTTCTAGGTGCGGCGTCAGAGCCTATGCAGCCCTGACCTGCTCATCATGCGACCTGAAACGCTCGGCGGGCTCTCTCGCGGATCTCGTCCAGTTCGTCTTGCAGGGAATTAAGTTGACCCTCCACCTCCTCGAAGGACGTGCACTCCGGGATGATGAAGAGGCGGCCATCCTCGCCCCGGACGTAGCGGAGAAGGGCAAGTCTGATAGATGCCGGGTTGTCGGGAGTGCCGGGCTGAACGTCCAACTCGAAAGCGCCGAAGACATGCATGAAGGGGTCTCCTATTCGTCGGAGGCTGGATTATAGGGCGTAGCTGCTTCCGTGCTGAGGCCTGCGAGGTGATTTCTGGACTTGGGAACTGCCGACCGCGTGAGCGCTTCCCTCAAGGTAGCCTTGCATGGAGGGAGAGATGGCCGGCACCCCAAATCCACAGGGAGATGAGGATTCGTGGGCACGCAGTGGGAGGGCTGCGTCCGGGAGGCTGCGACCAAACCAAGTCGACCGCGGTGCAATGACAGCTAAGGCTATGGAGGATGTTGTTGCCCCACGTTTCCCTATGCTCTCCCTCATTCCATCCAGCTTCACCGCCTTAATGCCATTGCGTAATGGAAAACTGCGACGGGCATTGCCGCTCGAACAATTATGCTGTCGGCCAGGTCTCATTGCGCCCAACAGCGGTTAACGTGATAAGCCCCTGTAAAGTGCGGAGAGTTGTAGCTAATGCCACCTCATTCCGGTGCCGCGCATTTCATCGACGGCAGCAATTACCCAAGCACTGTTGATCAACAGGCTTTGATAAATGTCGAGTGCTGGAATGAGGGGGATCAGTGAGATTTCATCATCCTGCTCAAGGATGTAGATCATGGCCGTCATGACATTCAGCAGGCCCACCGAGCCGATCCATGCAATGACAAAATCCATCGCAAAGCCGGATACCACCGAATAGCCGATGGCCAGCCAGAAGTAGAAATTCAAGATTGGAACGAGATAGATGTCCACTGGGTACAAGATGGTCATCACGATGCCCAACAGCGGGGCCTTGGTCTTGTTGAACTTGCGTAGGCTCCTGAGGTACAGCATGTACACCTGCCACGTGCCTCGAATCCAGCGATAGCGCTGACTCATAAGTGTCCCGATATCTTCCGGGCATTTGGTATAGGCATAGGCACGGGGTTCATAGACAATGCGCCCACCAAGCGCGAGCGCCGACAGCGATAGCTGGAAATCTTCCGCGAAGGTCTCACCGGAGAGCGGCCCAAAGACCAGCCCTTCGCCGTGGTGCTTCATTCGTTCTGAAGGCTGGTTGCCGGGAAGTTTGGAAACCTCCTCCATCATCTCTCGCCGGTACAGGCCAATAGGCCCCGGTACGACGGTCACGGCCCCAAGGAGGCTGAGGGCCATGCGCATACCGCCGTTTCCGAGCAGGTACTCCGCTGCTTGCAGACGGGTCAGGAAGTTGACGCGATTGCGGATCGTCACCTGCCCGGACACTCCCACAACACCCTTTTCGTAGATGCGCGGCACCATGATCTTGAGCGCGTCTTCGGCTAGACCCGAATCTGCATCCACGCACAGGAGCAGGTCGCCCTTTGACTTATAGTAAGCGAAGTTCAGCGTGCTCCATTTGCCACCATTGGGCTTGGTGTAGACGTGAAGGGTACAGTTCGCGTACGCCCCCGCCATGGCGAACGCCTTCACATACGTGTCGTCAGACGAGCCATCGTCTACAAAGATCACCTCATAGTTTGGATAATCGAGCGTCACCAGCGACGTGATTGCATTGATGACCGTGTCCGACTCATTATAGGCCGGAACAAGGATCGACACGAACGGCGCATTGTTACCAAGCGGCTGTGGCGGCTTCCGGCGCACACGATCATGCCCATAGAAGGCGAGCGCCTGCACGGTCATCCAGCGGATCATGATCAAAGCGCCGATCACAATCAGGAAAATGCCCCATACTGCCGAGAGAGGGCCTTTGTTCAGAAGGCCGCTCTCGGATGAGAACACGGCCTCCTGAACGGTCCATGGCAGAGTAAAGGTCAGCGACAGTCCGTAGAGGAAGGTGGTGATCGCCAAGAAGTTGATGACCCACCGGTGATAAGTGCGAGGCTTTGCACGAAATTCCCCGACTGCGGCGGCACGTTGAACAATCTCGGTCATGGATTTCTATTGATACTTAGGCAACATGTGGGATGGTGATCTGACCGCGAGCCCTATCCAGCACCGCGAGGACATTCTCGTCATCGACACTCTGGATGGCGTCTTCGAGTTCACTGTCGAAGACCAGTTCATCACGCAGGGCACCGACCGCAGGCTCACCCAACTGGTTGACGAGCTTGACCAAGCCGCGCACGAGATCGGAATCGTGCTCTAAGTGGCCGTGCCGCAGCAGGCGATGAAAGTTCTGCGCCATCTCTCGCAAGCGCTGGTCTCGCGCCTCGTAATTAATTTGCTGCTGTGGCACGTCATCGTCGTTGACGGCACGACCGCGCATGGCGCTCGCCAGCGCCCCCAGGAAGCCAAGGGCACTGAGACCGAGGCTGGCGTTGAAGGCGAGGCTGTCGAACAGGTTCGGACGCCACAGCAGGCGGACCGGAACCGGATTACCGGCGCTGGCCAGCAAGGTGATAGCATCAAGCGGCAGCTTCGCATCGAAGTGAGCAATCACGCGCTCCTTCTCGAACGGAGCCTTCTCTGCGTCACGGAACTCACCGACAAAGAAGCGGTTGAGGATCGGCTGCTCAAGAGCAAACTGGACCTTGCCAGCGTGCTGGACCTTCTTCACGTCATCCTCAGGCAGCCAAACACGAGCGACGAAACCGCTGCCTTTCGACACGGCCAGCACAGGCGTGTTCTCAGGTGCGAAGCCGGGAGCCGGGTGTCGGTACACAACCTCACCCGAGAACGGGGCCTTGACCTGCGTGACGGCCAATGTGCTGACGCGTTCAGCCTGCAAGCCTTCGAGTTCATGTTGCGCTACCTCCTTCTCGCGTGCTGTGGCATCCACCGCCCGCTTGCGGTCATCGGCAACCGCCTTCTCGACCAACGTCAATTGCCCGGAGAGCAGCGCGAGGGAACCTTCAACCTCTTTCAGGTCTCGGTCGATATTGGCCTGCTGCACATCGAGCGCCTTAATGGAATCATCATAGCGCTTATCAACGGCAACCCTGTACCGATCCAACGAGGCGAGGCTTGCCTTGGCCTTGTTGAGCGCAAGCGCCTGCGTCAGGGCGTTCGAAGTTTTCTCCTCAGTTACATTCACCGTCCCAATGCCATTCTTGCGCAGTTCGGTGGCACGGGTCGACGCAGTCTGCGCAATCTGCAACTGCGCCGCTGCGGTCGTAAGCTGCTCCCGCTGCTCTGCCGTTTGCAGGTCGATTTGACTGACTTCTTTGGTCCATTGGTTACGGACGTCGTTTTTCGATTTCTCCACCTCACGTCGGGACTTTTGAAGATCGAACTGGAATGTTTTGGCCTGATCAATCTGGGTTCTGAGTTGTGCCTGCCGCTGGAGCAGCAACGCGTCCACAGGCAACGCCCGCAGGTCAAGTGCCTGGATTTTCGCCTGCGATTGCTTGATATGGCTGTCGACCACCGCCAACTGACCTTCAATGGCAGGCGGGATGAATTCAACAAGCCGCTCGCCTTCCTTGATAGCGCCTTCCGGCGCGAGTTTGTCAGTAGTCACATTACGCTTAGCATGAACCACAAACAGGTCCTGACCACCCACAATGCCACTTCGGTGCGAGAATTCCATGTAGGCCCAGTTGCTGGCCGCGCCAAAAATGCCAAGCATAAGAAGGAGGAAACTGAGCCGCGCGAGCCTGTTCGGCTTGGCTTTATTACGCTTGAACCAGATGCTCAGGCTATAGGACGCACAAAACACGCCAAAGCCGATGAGGCCGCTAATGACTGCTATCCGCAGTACGTCGCTCGCTTCAATACCGCTCATAGGCAAGTCGCCTCCGTCTATAGAGCCGCGAATGCTCCTAGTTACGTGCTCACACCGTGGTATTGTTACTCTGCACTTTCGGATGGGACAAAGGTGCCGCGCCAACTGCTCTACAAAGCATCGCTTGAAAAGAATTCTGCTGCTTCAGCAGAAATCCGTATCGTTATTGGATTGGAGTTCTAAAATGGCGATTCCATACCAGTGTTACAGCGCTTTGTGTCCCAACACTTCGCATGCCCAATCAATATGAATTTCGTGAAGGAAGCCGATTACTAACGCGCTTGAACAAGAAGGCTATTCACGCGGTATTGCGAATTTCATCGCTCCTATTCAGGAGCGTTCTTGATGTTGCATAGCGGTGTAGTCGATTTTGCATTCGTGCTGCAATACCCCCAACTGGGCCCAAAAGTAGTATATTGGCGTGGCGAGAAATCTTCTGGGCTGCGGCCCGCAGTTTGTCGCCATATATTTGCCGCAGTCAGAACATTGCGTCGAAGTGGGAAAAGCATCTATATGACTATTGCCTATCAATTCAGATTTTTTGCTCGAATAGATATTTCGCGGCTAATCTTATTTATGGCTAGTCCACGAATTTTACGCTGATAGGTTCTTGGTACGTAGGTTTGCAGAAGGTGGATCCTCAAAAAGCGAGGTGTGGCCTTTCAGTTCCACGGTTGAATAGCGCTACCGCAACGCTCATCACCCCCAAATAGGCCGAATAAACCGGAAGCCCGATAAGGGCCTGTTTGAGAACTCTCAGTAACCGCAACATCTCATGGCTGGTGCTCGCATAAGGCTTTGTATATTGGGAAATGGCTTGTTCTCAAATAGGCGCTAACGACACGGAGGCTGCACCTGATATACTCACGTAGTCAATCTCCATGGAGGCCGCTTTGCAGATCGCGTCCGCGGTATCATTCTTGTTCGTCCTGACGAAGGGACCGACGTGCCGAGGCGGCACCAGTTTGACCCGGTACCGAGCCTGCTGAGTTCCCGCGCCCAATGTTGCGCGCTTGCGCAGGCCTCCATACCGACAAGGCAGAGCGGGAAGGCTTCAAAGAAGGCTTGCACCCGAGCACGTCGGAGCCTCTTTCGGATCAGCGGCCGCCCTTGGGCGTCTGCGCAGTGCACCTGAAAGACATGCTCCGTGGTATCAAGACCGACGGTGGCGACTGCCATGGTTGGATTCTCCGGTAATGCCAAGCGCTCCAGCATAACGGAACGCGCTACGGGAGGGAGGCGTCCATCCCATCGGATCGGCACCAACGGGCAGAAGCTGGCTGAGGTGTTCGCGACCGAGGCTGGCTAGGTACTGGAGGCCGTGGCACAGGCCAAGCGGTGGCGAGGATATCGGGACCCTTCACGTCAGCGGAGCCAATCCTTTGCTTTTCGCGTCCTCGACAGCAAGGGGAACTCCTCCGAGTGTACCTTCAGCCTTAGGTCAGCTGAAATGGGTCACCCGAGCATTGGAGGAAGAAACATTGAGCGGCGCCAGACACCTCCATGACCTCCTCTTCGTCTTGGGCAGGATCACCTGCTTCATAGCGACCGTGACTGCAACGTCCATGGTCCTGTCCAGAGGGGGGACTGTTTCCGCAGCACCCACAGGTGTTGGCCCTGCCGCCCAGCTGGGCGGCAGGGCCTTCGTCGGATACCATCCGTCCTGGAACGATCGTGGAGCCCCTCTCGGCGCTATTGCCGGGCAGTACTCACACGTCATGCTGTCCTTTGCCCGTCCCGACCTCATGTGGTCGGGGCTTGAGTCCGGCACCTGGAACGGCACCGGGTTGGAATTCTCGGCCCCACCCGACAAGGTGAAGGAGGGAGTAGCCTTGCTCAAGGCCACGGGGGCAAAGGTGATCCTGTCGGTCGGTGGAGCGAGCTACGGAGGCTGGTCTACTCTGGCAGCAGAGGCAGGGCATGACAACCAGCAGATCAAGAACGCCCTAACGCAGATCGTCAGGGATCTCGGCCTGGATGGACTAGACGTCGACTACGAGAGGCACGCAGCCGATGCCGCAACCGTGGAAGAGTACACCCGTGTCATCCAGGCCCTTCGCGAAGCAGTGGATGCCGCACGGCCTGATGGCATCCTGGCCCTCGCCGCATCTCCGACCGGCAGCGACTACACTGCTGCAACCGGAGACGAAGGCACGGGAAGGAGGTCGGGTTCGGGTGGATCTGCTGGTCGCGAACGCATGACATTTAGGCGTACGGTACCCTCGGGTCCACACGCAGGAAGAACGGTAGGCGAGTTGGTGGACCTGCTGAATATCATGGCCTATGACTCCGGATCCAACTTCTATGATCAAGCCGTCGCCTACGAGCAGTACCGGGCGATCATGCCGGCCAGGACCGTGGTGACGATCGGCATGATCTCCGGAAAGCATGCATGGGGTGATTCAATCCTCGTCAACCGGATTGCGGATGCGACGTGCAAGGGATCTGTCAACATCGCCGACCAGTACAGGAGGCCAAGCGGCGCCTCCAACTCTGTGGAGCGCCTCGCGGACATCGTCCTTGCTGGAAAGGACCACCCCCTTGATGGACTGATGCTGTGGCACGTCGCAAAGCAACCGGAGATCACCTGCGACGGTCGTCCGCCAGCCAGCCCGGCCAGCATTGCCGAGATCGTTAGGGCAAAGTTTGCCCCCCGTACCGGGCCGTGAGAATGCAAACATCCTAGCGCAACGGACGTTCACACGAGTCCTTAGCCAGCGGCAGTGAAGCAGTTGCGGCATTCCTTAGGTTCAACCACATCGCAGATGTCGCCGATGGCTCGCCAGAGCGCATCCAGAGATCGCTCAGCCTGGGCGCGCAGATACGCTTTGATTTTATAAACCAAAAGAGGGCCTCGTAGCGGAGGCTTGAGGCGCTAATCTCAGGACTTCGGCCTCTCTGGAAGCTCTCCAGCTTCGATCGCGCCGGCGTCGTCCTTTTTCAAGGTTGGGGAGCGCACAAGGTCTATTCAACAAACCTCGGTAACTTGGACGAAGCACGAACATTTGTCCGGAATCATGCGATTTGACGCAATTTTGCAGCCAATTGTGCTTGGTGTAGCCCTTCAATGGTATTCGCAATCGCAGGTCAGAGGAACGTGCGTTGCCCGACATTCCCGATCATCCATCGACGATAAGCGATACTGCGATGGTTTTGATCTCTTTCGGGTTTCTGATCGCCTCAGGGTTGGTCATCACAAATAAGCTGAACGAGCCTGACGAGCATCGTTCCTACTTTGTCCGGTTTCGCGCGGTTTATTGCACAAACCTTGCGGGTTCTGTCGCAAAATCGGTTTTTACTTGCCAATACTAGCGGTTCCGCGCTGACCGGCTGCTGTAGAATCAACGGCTTAGCGCTGCGGTCACGACGCAAAATGGCGCTGCAAAATGCCTATACTTCGAGTTTGCGACAGAACCTAGATCGATCTTGGATCATCATCAGTTGGCGAAAGATGCGCGGTCCAAGGCAGCACCCGAGTTCATCCCAAACGTCGTTCCTCGGACGCTGGTGGATCCCGTCACGCCATCCGGTGCCGGCATGGCCAGTTTCCCTGTATCGGGACCATTGCTAAGGGGCGCGGAACGGCTCTCCGGATCGAGCTTCGACAGAACGCTGGGATCAAATGGCTCCTCGTGCATTGATCCATCAGCTCGGATGATCGTCTTGATCCCGGTGTCCGCATCAAGAAAAACCGATTTGATCGCAGCCTTTGGGATCTTGTCAGAATGGGTTGCTTCTGCCGAGGCGGCAAGATCGGGTGTCACAGGCTGGGCAGTCGGTATTCCGATTGCGGCTCCCTGATCCTGCTCGCTGACGCGTGTCGGGTTCTCAGCTTTCCCATTGCCAGACTTCGCGGAACTCTCCTCCGTAGCAGTCTGCGCCGCCCGCTGAGCCTTTGTGGCGGCTGCGGCTTGTTCCTGCTCTGCTAGGATCTGATTGAGCTGTGCCTGCGCCGCTTCAGCCTCTCTCTGCGCCTGCGATCCGAAAACGGCAACCAGGGGGTTGCTCGCACGCTCCGCAGCAGCTTTCGCATTGGCTGTTTCTGCAATTTTCGCGACCTCGATCACCTTGCGGGCAGCTGCCGTCTGCCGACGATTGCTGGTGTCGTATGAATAACGCTGGCCGTTGACTTCGTAAAAGACGGTTTTCGCCTCCACGCTACCGATCAGGGTTCCTAGCGCAACCACGGAAGCCCCGAGCGTCGTGAATGTTCTGTTCATACGCAATCCCCTTTCTTGTCGGAGGTAAGAGTCGGTTAGGGATTGCGGCAACACTATGACGGCGATCCAGCTCGTCCATGCACTATCAGAACGTCGCTCTGCGCGGGTTGCGCGCCAAATGGTCAGAAGAAGCCGCCTGCTGACCGAAGTCGCTGGACGTGCACGCCACAATCCAGTGTCATTGTTGTCTCCACCGGATCTTGTTTTCCTACGGCGGTGTCCGTCACAACCCAGACCCAAGTTCAGCTGTTCCTGGCGTTTGCACCGCCAGACATCCCGATGAGAGCGCCAAGGTTTGGAGGAGATGCCACAGCTCGGGACAGTCAGCAAATAAAGGTACCTTCATAATGGGGCATGCTATCGCCCCTACGGCGCCAAGTGCACTCACCACCGATCCGTCGATCGGGTGCGACAAGCAATGGAGTTTTTATCGGTCAGAAGGAGCCCCGGGTGGGTGCTTGGTGCTCATGGGCTTCCGCCTTGCTCGAAGGGATTGTGGCTGCGCCGACTATCAAGCGGATTGGGATTTCTGCGTTGACCGTGATGCAGAAAGAGAATTCGTTGGAGTTGATCGACCCGGCTGGACCTGAGTCAAGGGATGAACCCGCTTGCGTTGCCCTCAAGCGTCGGTCCGGCTAGCTGCTGGGTTTATCTGATTGAGTCCCATTGTCTCAGCCAAGCAGACGAGAATAAAAATGGCCACAGCCATAGCAAAGGCCGCAGTTTGGCTGGCCCACTCGGGTGCGCTACTGGCTAGCGGTCCAAGGATCAGCCCAGATACCAAGAGTGTGAGAAGAGTGCTCCAGAACAGCATCGGCAGACATAGTTCATCATGATGGCCGCGGATGTAGCGCGGTGGTCCTGAACGGCAGCTGTACGGAGGTGGGCAGGCTCGTTTATCGAGCGTTGGAATACGCACCAGCATCCGGCATAATGGTCCTGTGTGTCGGAACCATGCTCTTGGCGCTGAGTTAGCCCAGCAATCGACAAGGGGTTCTTCCATGCGCAACACCGTCATCACATTGGCTTCATTGGCCGCGCTCACGATGTATCCGTCTCTCGCCTCTGCGCAGAACCGCACCGCTGTCGGCGTCGGAACTGGCGCGGTAGCGGGCGCAGTGGTCGGTGGCCCAATCGGTGCGGCTGTCGGCGGCGTGATCGGCGGCGTGATTGGTGCGAGCACGGACCAGCGTCGCTCCCGGGCCTCCCGCAGCAACCGGAAATCATCCTATACGAGTTACAGAAGCAATCGCCGTATGGTGAGGCAGCCCATCCGCCGCGAGGCTCCCTCACGCCGTCGCGAGTTCTATCCACTCGGATAGTCCTGTCTCCCTTCCCTGTGGCCGCACGATACAACGCGCCCGAGTTGCATGTTCCGTCTCGCGAGGGACGTGGTCGGCTCGAATAATCGTGTCGATGTGCCAGCGTGGGATCACGCCATTCCGGACGTTGAATTCTCAGTGATCCAGGCCGCATTTCGGTTCGAAGATGGTGCGGTGGATGCTGCACCTCCCACGCCTGAACGATCATAGCGAGGGGATGTTTCCGTCAGGACTGAGCGTCACTGAAGGGCTCGAGTGCTGGCTCATCGATGCCGCATTTGGGCGCTTATCTCCTGGCCGATTCTGAAACAGGAGGGCTCACCAATGGATTTCTCACAGGCATTACGCATGGCCGAGCGGAACCTGACCGAAGGCGCGAGCCTCGCGGAACTCAGAGAACTCGCCCGTGATCTTCGGGCTCTCACCCCCGACAGCCTTCTCGCCGATCTGATTGAGATCAGGATCCAGGTGATTGAGGGATGTTGGGGCAACGAGTGAGGCCGCAGGAGATCCAAGTCAGACGGCATTGTTAGGGGTCATCGCAGAATCTTCCCGGAAGCCTACGCTAAGCCCCTGTAAGGATCTACGCGTACGAATTTCGGAGCAGGCGAAAGTGATTGCGGGGAAGCCCGCCGGGGAGAGACAGTCCCGATGAAGCTGATAGACGCCAGATGGTGGGGCCTGGGTCAGGCGTTCATCTACCAGACCCTCCTCGGCGGCACATGCTGGAAACCCAATCGAAGTTGGGCGCTAAACGCCATGATTTTCATGCCTTTGCTCACCCCACAGTGAAGGGCTCGGAATAGTCGCAGAATCCTTAGGGTAGGATATCGTGAAGATTCTGCGATGCCCCTAATCGTTGAGGTACCCGCCGCAGTGGCAACGGACTGGGAAAGATACGTGCTTGAACCTGAGCGCTGTTGGTTGCGGCCGTGAGGAACAAATCAACAACCAAGTTGAGGCTGTGGCTTGAAAATCCGAAAGCCCAGACTCATTCTGCTATGGGTCGCTGGAATTCGGTCGATCCCACCAGAAGCCTCTATGGCCGGGCGGAACTGTCTGTCTCCTCTTCTTTGTTCAAAACTTAGTCTGATCCGGTGTGTGGACATCGGAGCAGGAGTTTAGGAGTGTTTCTTTTGACCACTTTGAAGGAGTTTGAAGAAGCTCTTCGCGAGCAGGGCATGCATATGGCCTTGGCCGTCCTTGAGAGGCTGAAGGAACGTGACCGCGCCAAGCGAACGATCCGGCCGGCTCGGCGAGTGTCCGGCAAGAAGATGACACCAGAACTGGCCAGGCGGATCATTGAGCTGAACCAGACCACAGACGTGACCCAGCAGGAGATCGCCTTCCAGCTTGGGGTCAATCAAGGTCGCGTGAATGAAGTGCTCAAACGTGGGAAGTGGCTCACCGAGGATCCTCAATCGGAAGAAGCGAAAGCTCGTGACAAAGCCAAAGCCCGGATGAAGTGGATGAATTCCGAGGACGCCTCAGTCACACGGAAAGAGCCTGTTGTGGCGAAGGCGGAGGAGAGAACAAAGAAGCCAAAGCCGCGCAACTCAGCGCAATTATCGATTGAGGACTTTCTCAGCGGAACGAGCGGCAAGACGCTCCACCGGGATTGACTGCGAGGACTTTGATCAAGCCATCTTCATCAAGTTGGAGCCTGATCCAAGACTTGATCCTGGGAAGTCGTCCGAGCACTCTCTCCTGCTGAATCGCCGCGGATACGCGGCCTTTGGCATAGGATGTCAGATCCATCTGCGGGTTAATGTGACCGAACTCGATCATTTCCTGATGTTGCCTCATGAGTTCATCGATTAGCTCGCGATGAATGTCTGCATGTTGGAGCGACAACAGAAAGAGGTCAGCGGCCCACTGGCAGCCCTAATGATATCTTGGCAGCGGGCTTTGAGCGGGTGAGGTTGGGCGGCTGATGTTTCCATAAATCCAAACGCTTTCGGTCCTAAGACATGGACAGCGGGCTTTGTTTACTGAGCAATAGCAGGAGTGGCCATCACACAAATATCAGTGAGCACTACGCTCTAGGCGGTTTATCCTGTCTCCCATCCCGGCCAGTTCCGTGTGGTGCATTAGCAGCACTCTGTTCTTATGCGCGAGTTGGTGAGCCGACTTGGTAAAGACCGAATTGGTAACGACTACCGCATAGATGGCATCCTGGAAGGCAGCGGCGGCATAGGCCTCCTGAACGGCCTTGTTGCCAACGCTGCCGTTGTAGAACTTGCACTGGATGACAACCCGTCTGTCGTCCTTCTCCGCAATGATGTCGGCGCCTTGGTCACCTGACCCAGGAGTGAGCGCTGCACGCCAACCCGCTTCCTGCAGGATCTCCCGGCAGTAGAGTTCAAACTCCCTACCGGTCATGAGGTCATCCACCCCATCAGTTGGTTCGGCCGGATGGTACCGATTGATGATCCTGTTGATCCGTGCCCTGAGGCGGGCGTTATGGAGCTTTGGGTCGTCGGCCAGGAGATGATCGATTTTCCTGCGCTGGAACTCCGGCAAGATCGTCTTCTTGATGAAGGTGTTGAGGTGTTTGTCCCAGGTGTCTTCCGACACGTTCCCATATTCGTCTGGCGATAATAGATGGGCACGCTTCGTTGCCAGTGTCCGGACATGCGTCAAGGCGGCCCGGTCGGTGAGATCGAAGATCAGGACAAGCGAATGGACCTTTGTCAGACGTAAGAAGAGCAGCAGTGCAAGCCCAGTCCAAGCGGCAACCGGCTGCAGGTATAGGCCGATCCCGAATAGACAGAGCAGCGCAACGCTGAAGGTCTTATGTCTCCAGAGGTAGCGAAACATTCCCTTTCCCACGCCAGATGGCAGTCATCACCATGATTGTCAGCCATCCTCGATAGCCGGCCGCGGTTACCGTCGCCTTCCCAACGAGGTGAACCGTAGGGAACCCACAAGAATATTTCAGTGCTCTATCGCCTAGCGCATCGTGCGGAAAAATGGTTCCGGCTTTCCGCACCGACGATGCTCTAAGGTCTCACCTGCTACCATTTCAGAGGCACCGGGTCACTTCGTCTTCCCCATGAAGGTCTGAGATAAGCCTGTGCGAAGGATATGTCATGGCTTCATTGCCATCGCCTCCTCGGAGGTCCTGCCTCTGTCCTCCTCGCCCATCAGAACATCACAGAGATCTCTAATCCGGTCGACGTCGCGGTAGTCGTGCAACACGGAAAAGGGAATGAAGGCTCCACTGTCGATTGGCTCCTTCGCGCTGCGTAGGAGTGGCCTAAGACGCTTACGCAGGTGGATTGTCGTACTCAATCGCGGCGACGCCTGGCACGGCGCCCGCTATGGCACTGGGTGAGAATGAGGGCGACTATTTCCTCGCGCCCTGCGTTAAGGTCAACGTCATAAGATGCGCGCCACCGGGGTTCACGCGGACGTCGGCCTCTGTGTCATCCATCCTCATCCTCGGAAAATTCGACACCGCATAGATAAGGGACTTCCACAAGCGACCGAGACGACTCCGATAACCGTCGACCTAGAATCTAGCTCAAATATTTAAGGGCTTCTTCGGTTCCACTACCAGTCATTAACCATGCCGGCGTTCCAGCTCCCGAATCGTCAGGCCGGATCGCGAGTCGAGCTTCAGTCCCAATACTACGCGACAACGAATCAAGTGCGTAACTTGAAATAGCCCGGAACCAGGGATTTACATGCGAATTGATTCGCTCTTCTGAGCTAAATGATTCTGGCATAAGAAGTTTCCCACCGCTGAATCGATCTATTGTGAATGGATTCTTGACGCGCGACTCCACAGCCAACTCAGAATCGGGCAATCCTCGTATCGCTACGAGTATCATGGGTGGACGAAATGGCTGATGCAGCGAGTCGGAAGCGGGCTCAACGTCTCCGTCAAACCCGCCGCGAGCGGGGGGACCGGGAAACCAATGTTTGGCTTCCTCGGGAAATCGGCACTGCTATCGACGAAGCCGTCGAGCGCGGGCTCTTCCCCTCTCGCCAAGTCGCCATCACCCAAGCTCTCGAGGCAGTCTTTGTTCGCAAGGAGCGAAACGTCGTGACGTAAACCAGGCAAAGCAAAAGGCCCACGAAGCTGGAAACTTCGAGGGCCTTTGGAGACCCACCGAGGGGTGGGCATTCGGAAACTTAAGCACCTTCCTTATGCCATCCCAACAAACTGACTGTCAAGAGCATCGGTTTCGGTGAACGCTCCCGCTTTGCCCTCAACATGGAGGGTACGATGCAGCTTGCATCGTCAGGAGGCCGGCGGCTGAGACATGCCGCTCTGGTCGCAAGAGAACTTGCGCTCGAAAGTGGGCGCACGGTAACGCGAAAAGAACTATCTGCGGCAGCTCGCGAGGCCGCCAAGGCCCTGGAATTGCGGACCGGACCCCGGTCAGTTCTGTCCGAGCTCGTCGCCTGCTGGGGCGAGCAGGAATGGGAGCGGCTGCTGGTCTGGCCGTCGAACGACTACCTAGTCAGCCGCACGGGGATGTCCGAGAGGGGGATCCGCAAGGCATTCCGTGTCCTCATCGACCAACAACTGATTGTCCCCAAGGAATCTCCCAACGGGAAACGCTACGCCGTTAAGGACTTAGCCGGTGAGGTCGTCGACGCTTTCGGCTTCGACCTGACACCCGTCTACGCCAGGCGAGGGGAGTGGGCCGAGCGTCTGATCGAGCAGAAACAGGCTCGGGAAGCCCGCAAGCGCACCTTTGACGAGATCACGATCGCTAGACGGGCCGCACAGGAGGCGCTCAGGAGTCTGGCACAAGAGCACCCTGATCTGGATCGCTCCGACCTTGAGGATCGGCTTCGAGGGCTGTTGGCCCGGACACCGTTGCGCAGCACGAAGGCGATGCCGATCGACATTCTGGACGAGTGGAAATCCCTCAGGAGTGCGTGTGAGGAATCTTATTATCGAGCAGGCTATGGCGGAACTCAGTACCGGCACACTAATAACAACAACGGATCTCCTAGCGAGCCTTGCAACAAGGGCTTTCCGAAGAAAGCTGAGGCGGTTCGTTCAACCGAACAACCCGCAGAGCACCTATCACCGGAATTGATCCTTGAGGCCTGCCCCACCCTCAGCGACTACGGCCAGCCCGTGCGGGATCTGGCCGACATCGTCTCGGCCGGCCGCTACCTGCGCGCCTCGCTCGGGGCGCATGAGAGCGCCTGGGCCGAGGCGGTGGAGGATATCGGCACGGTCAGGGCGGCGATCGCCGTGATCTACGTGCTGCAGCTCTATGAGGACGATGCCGCCAAAAACGGCGGCGAGAGCCGGATCAAGAACCCGGGCGGCTACTTCCGCGCGCTCACCCGCATGGTCAAAGCCGGCAAGATCGACCTCGCCGTCGAACTCCTGGCCATGCGGAGGCGCAGAATGTCATAGGGAGCGGCAGGGGCATCACGGATGTGAATCGTTGGCGCGCAAAGGATTCATGACTTTGATTGGACTGCGTCCAGGGGCCCGCGCAACACTGGCGCATGGCTCACGATACGGTCCACTACCTCGTCCTGCACCGGTGCGATCCGACCTGCAACATGGCTCGCTACTATGTACTCGCGATCGAACCTAGCCTATTTGGGGATACCACCCTGATCCGTGAATGGGGCCGCCTTGGCCGACCAGGCCAGCGCAGGGTTGAGCTCTACGAAAACCGGGCATGCGCCGTGGAGGTCCTTGAGACCTGGCTCCAGCGCAAGCGGCGACGTGGCTATCTGCTACACGGCGGGGAGGGCAGGGGTACCAGGGAGCCTGGATCGGCCTTAGCGTAGGATCTTGAGCAGTTCTTCGACGGCCTCAGTTTCCTTGAGACTGCCTCTCTCGTATTGGCGCAGTACGTCCCTGATCTGAGCGCGCTTTGAGCGTGAGCTGCCAGCTTGCTCATCATGGGCGGTTGCTTGCCTTTGAAGTACAGGCGGCTATGCAGGTTTGTGGAAGTAGGTCTGAGCTTTTGCAGAAGTTTCATGATCGGCATTCGTCGTAGATGCCTCAAAATGATCGAGGAACGAATTGCGCAGTTCCCCACCCTCGACGGACTCTGCCTTCATGCCGCGTACTCCCGTCCATAGCCGCCAGATACCCGCGAGGGCAGCCAGAGGCTGGTCCGTGTTGAGAGCAAACTAGACCGAGTATGGGAGATGACAGGTTGTCGGAGTTACTGTGGATTGCCGTACCCGGCTGGATCAAATGTTCTCTGTTTGTGCTAGGTTGTGGCGTACAGCATACCATCGCAGGGTAACAAGGGAGACCGTAGCGGCCGATGTTGGATGAAGCTTTCAACATTGCAGAGAGCGATGGTCCAGCTGAATCCGTGGTTCCGGCCAGTGCGGCGCAACGGCGGATCGTTCATGTGGATCTCGACGCCTTCTATGCCAGTGTTGAGCAGCGGGACAATCCTGAGCTGCGCGGCAAGCCAGTTGCCGTGGGAGGGTCCCGCGAGCGGGGAGTGGTCGCGGCCGCCAGTTATGAGGCCAGGCGCTTCGGCGTTCATTCGGCCATGCCCTCTGTCACAGCACGCCGAAAATGCCCTGAGCTGATTTTCGTCAAGCCGCGGTTTGACACTTACCGGGAGGTGTCGCGACAGATCCGGGAGATCTTTTACGAGTACACGTCTCTCGTAGAGCCACTGTCCCTGGATGAGGCCTATCTTGATGTGACCGAGAACCTCAAGGGTATTCCATACGCCACTCAGGTGGCTCGTGAAATCCGGGTCAGGATTTACAGGGAGACGCATCTCACCGCTTCAGCTGGGATCAGCTTCCAGAAGTTCCTGGCCAAAATGGCGTCGGATCAGAACAAGCCGAATGGTCAGTTCGTCATCACCCCAGACGCAGCGCCGGCATTCCTGGAGGCCCTGCCCATTGCAAAATTTCATGGCATTGGTCCGGCCACGGCCAGGAAGATGAGCGAACTCGGCATTTTCACTGGCGCCGACCTCAAAGCGCAGAGCCTCGAGTTCCTGCAGGAGCGCTTTGGTAAGGCTGGTACTCATTATTACTGGATCGTCAGGGCCATCGACAATCGGCCAGTCCAGCCAGACAGGATCCGCAAGTCAGTTGGCGCCGAGAACACCTTTGGGACGGACCTGACAGGCGTTGACGAGATGAAGGCCGCCCTTCTGCCAATCATCGAGAAGGTCTGGAGATATTGTGAACAGACAGGTGTCCGCGGTCGAACGGTGACCCTCAAAGTGAAATTCTCGGACTTCCAGCAAATCACCCGCAGCCGCACTCTGACCGGCTATGCCGAAAATCGGAGATGGCTTGAGCACGCCGCCTTCGACCTGCTGCAGGCCTTGTTTCCGCTTGATAAGAGCGTCCGGCTGCTGGGAGTTTCCCTATCAGGGTTGAATACGGAAGCGGAAACCGAAAGTCCGCAACTGACATTGGCCGTGTAGTCAGCTACGCCTTAGATTTGCAGGCCCGACCGGATGGCAGTATAGCCGCATTGCAAGAGACAACTGAAGTTGTTATAAGGAAACTTGAGTTTCTACAAGGCAACTTCGGTTTCTATGCCCAACAGGCCTCCACAGCAAGGATTCTTCCGGTATCCACTCTCAACCATCTTGGCGAATGAGGGGCACGTGCGGATCCTGCGCGAACTCAGCCGCCATGGCGGGGAACTTCCAGTCACGGCACTGGCTCAAAGGACTGGGCTGTCCAAACCAGGTGTTCGAAAGGCTCTGGAGGCCCTTGCTGCGAGCGACGCCGTGTCGGCTGTCGGATCAGGCAAGACAGTGCTGTACCGCATCGGTCCGCACCCCATCATGAGCGCCGTCGGGACGTTATTCGAGGAGGAGGAAAAGCTCTATGCGGATGCCACCATCGAGCTGAGGGAGGTGGTGAACCGCCAGGACGACGTCCTCGCGGCATGGATTTACGGCAGCGTTGCCCGCGGAGAGGAACGGCCCGGCAGCGATCTCGACGTCGTGCTCGTAGTCAATGCGCCCCCGGATGCCGTGGCGGAGAAGGTGAGGGAGGCCATCGCGGCTTCCCGTGGCCCCTTTGCCATCCCCGTTTCCATCATCGGCCTCGCGGCGAAGGAAGTGCTTACCCTCGCGAAGGGGGATCCTTGGTGGAGCAACGTCGTCAGCGAGGCCAGGACATTGAAGGGGGACCGGCCCGAGGTTCTTGCTCGCAAGCTCGCCTCCCGGCGGAAGGATATGACCCCATGACCCGCAAGGGCTCCTCCAAGTCTGTCGACCCAGCCTTTGCTCACGGACGCCTTGAGAACGCCCGCGCCTACCTTACAGCGGCGGTCGACTTACTCGAACTCACGGACTCCGGGAGCAACACGAACCCAATCCTCTCCCACGTGGTGACGGCAGCGATCGGATACGCGGACGCCTTGACGGCCAAGTACGGCGGATCCATCAACCAGAAGGACCACGCGGGCATCGTCAGGCTCCTACGAGATGCGCTCGGAAATCGCCTGCCCCTGAAACAGGCCCGTCGGCTGGAAGCGATCCTCGGCATAAAAGACGAGGTTCAGTACGGGGTGCGGAGCGGGCGGCACTCGGAAGCCGCAAGGCTCGTCAGCGAGTTGAAGGAGTTTGCCGCGTGGGCTGAGGACGAGTTTGGGAGGGCGTAGCCTCTCAAGAAGCCCGCAGAGGGAGGATGGGGAACCTGCTTACGCTCGGGTAGTTTGCTCCTCGCTATGGCAAAGGCACAACCCAAACTCAGCCGATCCACGAGAGCGCGCCAGGCGAAGCTCCCTGAGCGCATCCCCGTCGAACTCGCACTGCTCGAAAAGCATGCTCCCGAGGGGGAGAACTGGCTTCACGAGATCAAGTGGGACGGCTACCGCATGCTGGCCCGGATCGAGGATGGCAGAGCACTCCTTGTAACTCGGAACGATCAGGTCTGGACTGCTCGCTTCCCCGAACTGACCAAGGCATTCGAGGCCTTTGCCAGGCCCGGGACAGTGTTCGATGGAGAAATCGTCAGACTGAAGCAGGATGGCATCAGTTCGTTCGCTTCGCTTCAAGAGGCACTCTCGAACGAGGAAACGGGCGACCTGTTCTATTACGCCTTCGACCTGCTGTTCCTCGATGGTGTTGACCTTCGGGCGTCGGCGCTTGAGAGCCGAAAGCAACTTCTTGCTGGGGCATTAGAAAATGCTCCAGACAATATCCGACTGAGCGAGTACCGGCTCGGAGGTGGAAAGGAGTTCTTCGCTAAGGCTTGCACCCTGAGACTCGAAGGGATCATCTCAAAACGACGAAATTCCCCTTATTCAGGAACCCGAAGTTCTGACTGGCTGAAGGTGAAATGCCTTAACACCGAGGAATTCGTCATCATCGGCTACACTGAACCTCAGCGATCGCGAGTCGGCTTCGGCGCGCTCCTCGTTGGCTACTACACACCGTCGGGTGTGCTGACATATGCCGGCAAGGTTGGGACGGGCTACTCACGCGAATTCCTCGAGGCGTTTCAGGCTCGGCTGAAGCGGATCGAGCAGGACAAGCCGACAGCAGCTCTACCGAAGGGGATCTATATGCGAGCCCCTGTGCACTGGGCGAAGCCGCGGTACCTGGCTCAGGTCGAATTCACTGAGTGGACGCGGGACCAAATTCTGCGTCACCCGGCTTTTCTAGGTCTTAGGGAAGATAAAGATCCGCGCGAGGTGGTGATCGATCGTCCACTTTGAACGAACCGAGGAGCGGATCCCATAACGACAGCGGCCGTCAGAAGTGGACCGCCGAGTTCCGGTACGTCGCTTCCTTGGTCCTGATCGGTCCTTGCAGGCAATCTTGCAGGACAAGCCAGAGCCGGTCCTTGCCGCTGATTCCTGCCTCTCTACCAAAGAGTAGGCCGACCTCTGGCGTGTGCAGGCCGATATGGAACTTTTCCCTTTTGGAATTTCGCAACCAGTGCTTCGGGAGTGAAACGCCTAATCGCTGCTACCGTCTGAGTTATAGTAATCCGCCAAATGTGCGTTGATGTCGTCCCGCTCAGGGCGTCGGCCTCGGTGATGAGCCTTCTTCTTCCGATGGATCTTCTGATCGCTTCCGATCACAGTCACAATACTCCGATCCTTCACGCGAAACTGGATACCGTTGACAGTAATCGTCGACGCCCCGTGCTCAATGCCCTTCGCGACGCCATCGGTTAGGATTTCCCGCCTCAAAGCATCGACGTCGATCCCGAACACCCGTTCGACATATCGCAGTAAGGCATGGTCAGTGATACGGATGTCCTCTGTCGGACGGGAGCGTCGCTCGACCTCGGCGAGGAGGGAACGACGCGTCGCTTCCATCTGCGCGACCTCACCTTGCAGGGCCGTCATTTCTCTTTGATGCTCCGAAATCCGACCGTGAATCATCTCGATCTTGG
>NZ_JBVVAK010000085.1:0-36356 GCF_055792825.1 Microvirga sp. GN3 | reverse complement strand
GTCTTGGCCTTTGATACGTTCTTGCTCATAACATCCCTTCTCAACACGGAACCGACGGAGGATCCGCCCCGAGTTGAGAAGCATATTTTGTGCCAATCTTTACTGCTGTGAAATAAAACACACGGCCGTGTTGGCTAGCGACTGAACGTGACAGGGCGACCTTAGCTGAGTCGTTCAAGGCCTGCTCTCCGCCAATCCCCGGTTCACTGGACGCGCTGTCCCGGAGCAGTCTGCAGTGCGACCAGGAAAGTCCGGTCTCGTGCTGTGAGCAGATCTTCATCTGGCCTGCCTGAACTTCTCAATTTGACCCTGGCTGTGAAAACTCAAACAGGCCCGCTCTCGACGAAATATTTGTACACTTTCATGCGCCTGCACTGAGAAATATCCGGCCTGTCTAGGCCTACACGGCACAAAGTTTCTTCAACGAGCGATCCGTCAGCGTTTTGACACAACCAAGACCGGAAGTAGGCCTTCCAAGCCTCTGGTCCCGTCACTCACAAATACTAAGCTGCACCAGGCCGGGCTGCTCACAAAGGACCAGCCCGACGAGCGGTTCCGCAGCCTCCGCAACACCTTCCCAATGCCACCGGCGCGCCTCAGGGTACCAGTCCCCTACAAGGGTGACTGGGAGCTAGGTCAGATCGAGGCCTTTCAACACGATCATCTATAGAAGCGAGCGGATGGAGGCCGCGTCAGCCGGCCTTGGCAAGAAGCCGCGACGCCAAGGTCTTCAGCACAGCACTTATCCTCCGCTGCAGCAGGGACACGTCAGGTCGGAATGCTCGCTGTGATCTGCCTCTCCAGCTCGTGGAGGATGTTACCGATCATCCCATGCGGCTCCACCAGGCCCGACTCATAGAGCTGCAGGAAGTGGTCGATGTTGTTCCGCAGCAGCGGTCGGTTCTCGGCAACAGTGCTCTTGTGATCCCACGCCTCCCAGGCAACTAGCGCCACAAGAGCGACACCGCCAGTGAGCGCACCACCCCAGGAACCCGCACCCGTCGCAAGTCCCCGCGCTGCAACTTGCCTAGACAATGTGGTTGCAGCCCGCCGGCCCACCGAGCCAACTAGTGCCCCGGAGCGGCCTTGTTGCATAGATCGGCCGGGGCAGGCATTTCGCCTAACCTCGCCTGATGTCAGGCAAGTCGGATGGACTTTGGGCGCCCAAACTCAAGCATGCGGTTCAAGGTATGGACGGCAATGGCCACCTCAGTGGCGCGACGCCGATCCGTCCGCGAGCGCAGCGCGTCTCCAATCACTCGTTTGAAGCGGCTGATAACTGACTCCACCAGAGCCCGACGCGTGTACCCGGACCTCTTCTGCCAGCCCACGCGCCCATGCTCGGCCATGCTTTGGAGGTGCCGATCACGCTGGGTCGGAGCGCTCTCCGCCATCTCGCTCAGCACCGCTGTTGATCGCGGTGGCACGATCACGTCAGCATCAGGATGGCGCTTAGCAACAGTGTCGTAGATACCAGCCTGATCATAGGCTCCGTCGCCGATGAAGGAGGCGAGCGAGCCCTTCACCTGGTCGAGCAAGGGCTCAACCTGCGAGCCGTCATCGACGTCACTGGTCGTCAGCTCAGACGCCAGGATCTGTCCGGTTTCGACATCGACACCGATGTGCAGCTTGCGCCAGGATCGGCGTCTGCGGGTGCTATGCTTCTCGATCAGCCACTCGCCGGGCCCGCACAGCCGCAGGCCTGTGCTGTCCACCAGCAGGTGAATAGGTCCTTTGGAGCGCGGACATGGTCCTGGCACCTCCAGGGTTTCGGCGCGGCGGCTCAGGGTTGAGTGGTCCGGCACCGCCAGATCCAAGCCGAGGAGTTGGACGATCGAGCCGATCAGCCCTTCGGTCTGGCGCAGCGCCAGCCGATACACCGCCCGGAGCGTCAGGGCTGTTCGGATCGCCAGAGGTGAGTAATGTGGTTGGCCGCCTCGTGTCGTGCGGGGCTCGGCCCGCCAGGCCGCAATGGCTTCCTCGGTGAACCAGACCGTGAGGCTCCCCCGCTGACGCAGGGCCGCGTCGTACTCCGCCCAGTTCGTTACCCGGTACCGCTGCTTGGGGATGCGGTGACGGCGGGCGGCATTGGCTTTGAATGGCACGGCAGAGATCCGACATGAAGAGCGCAGTCCTCCTATGTCACCCGGTGCCGGTTGCCAACTCGCCCATCCGTGCAACAAGGCGGCGGTGTGAGCCCGATATGATGGTGCGCATTAACGAAGCCCGGCGTCACCACGAAGCCCGGTCCGCCAGCAATCTCGGCCTGTGGATAGGCCGCAATGAGTGTATCTGCCGGGCCAACGGCGCGGATCACGCCGCCCTCGACCACAACTGCGGCATCAACTTCGAGATGCGGCTGGTCGTCCTCTGTGAAGCCTCGAAGGACTTGAGCGGCTTTGATGAGACGTAGCGGACTCACGGATGACACGACAACCCACCTGTAATCGAGCAACAACAACAGCGGCGATGCCGCACGATGAGCCAAGCCAGATCGCGGCAAAGATCGGCTCGTGCGGGGGACGCATCCGTCAGGCTAGTGGACGGCAGCAGCTTTTACCAGCCGGATCTGCGTGATCGGGAGCAGGGCAGCCGGCGGGTAATTCATCACAAGGCCTCCGCGGAAGAAGTGGAGTTATGGGCGATGACGAAGAGCGAGCGGGAACGCGACAGAGCCGCGATGATCTCTTCGACGATGCCGTCGGCGAAGTAGTCCTGATCCGGGTCGCCTCTTATGTTGGTGAACAGGAGGACGGCAATCGATGGCTTGTCCGGAATAGTGAGAGGTTTGCCCAGCCCCTGCCCGGGCGCCGTTGCTCCTTCCGCCGACTTTGCCGAGAACGCCCTGATGGGCTGCTCGATGTTCTTGACGGCTTGAGGCCCCAGGTCCTCCAGCCGAAGGCCGAGCGCCTTGCGCACGTACTGCTGGGCCGCCTCCGACAGGCAGATGCCACCCGGCTCGGCCAGAGCCTGGAGGCGGGCGGCGATGTTAACGGCACCGCCAAACCGGTCGTCGCCCGCGACCATTACGCCGCCGATATGCACGCCGATGCAAAAGGCGAGGCGACGTTCCGAAGAAGTGGCATCGTTTGCCCGTTGCAGCGTCTCCTGGATCTCCATGGCGCATTGCACCGCATCGACCGCGCTCGGGAACTCGGCCAGGACACTGTCCCCAGCCGTGTTGGCGATCCGGCCGCCATGCTCGGCGATCAGCCGGTCCATGGTTGCGCGGTGGGCTATCAAGGTCTGGAGCGTGCCGGTCTCGTCCTGCTCCATCTTGCGCAAGTAGCCTGCTACATCGGCCGCGAAGATTGCCGCCAGCCGCCGCTCGACCCTGTGCTTCTACTGACCCACGGGATCCCCGACGCCGTTCCCGACTGGATTTGGCGGTGAGGCGGGGAGAGTGTCCAGTTCGAGCCCGGCCGTAGTCGAAATCGGCTGTCACGCCTCGCCGGTGAGTGGGGCGTCAATTTTCTAGTCCGCCCATCGCGAGCTCAGGGCCTCTCGGCGGCGGCCACGACGGCCGGCATCGGCACCTCGAACGCCCCATCCCGTGCGTATGCGGCGACGGTTTGGCGCACCGCATCGCGGATGGCCGCCAGCGCCTCCGGTGTCTGGGCCCGGAGCAGGGCGGCGGCACGGATCGAACCCTTCATGATCCCCCGAAGAGCCCGTCCGGCGACGCCATCCGCCAGACCTGCGGGACCCTGATTGCGGTCACGGACCGGAAGCCGGTAGCAATGCCCGTTGCACCTTCCAGCAAGAGAACCGATAGATCTTGCAGGGCAAGCTCCCGCGCGACCGCAAGCCCCACGACGCCTGCGCCGATGATGATCGCATCAAAATGGTCCATGAAAGCGGATCCGGACCGGTGAGTTTTCTAAGAAGCGGGAGCGTCGCACACAAAACGGCCACTCACCACATCGAAGCCGGTTACCGGTGGTGTAGCAATGGCGCAGACCTCCGGCCGTGCCCGAGCCAGAAGGCGGCCGTGCCCGTCCGGTGCAAGTCGTTCACCTTCGCGACAAACAACCGTGCCGCGCACCATAGTCATCACCGGCAGGCCCGTCACCTCGCGCCCCTCGTATGGTGTCCAGCCAAGGCCGTCGTGCAAGGCCTCGGGGGTGATCCTAATCTGCTTCTTGGGATCCCAGAGGACGAGATCAGCATCAGCGCCTGGGGCGATGACACCCTTGCGACCCGCGAGGCCATAAAGGCGCGCGGGCTCGGTGGCTGTCACCTCGACGAACCGCTCGATCGATAGACGTCCACTCACGACGCCCTCAGAGAAAATGAGGGGAAGGCGAAGCTCGAGGTCGGGCATGCCGTATTGGACCCGGTTGAAGGCCGTATCAGGACCATCCCTCAGCTTGCCGTCAGGACCTTCCATCACGAAGGCGGAATGATCCGAGGATAGGATCGAAAGTGTGCCATCACTTAGGGCCGACCACAGCGCGTCCTGGCTTGCTTTGTCGCGCAGGGGAGGGCTGCAGCAGAACTTGGCGGCCTCGAAAGACGGCCGGTCGAGGGCTTGGCGCGTCAAGACCAGATATTGCGGGCAGGTTTCAGCATGGATCGGGAAGCCGCGCTTCTTAGCCCATCGAACCTGCTCCACCGCTTCCGCACTCGACATATGGACCAGCACGATCGGAACGTTGACGAGTTCCGCCAGGGAGACTGCATGATGCACCGCGTCACGCTCCGCGAGCATTGGCCGTGCGTCGGCGAGGTGATGGATCTTGCTGTAGCCGGCTGACAGGAGCTTCCCGGTGAACCACGCGATCATGTCGTGGCTCTCCGCATGGATGAGCGGCATCGCCCCCTCGCGTCGGACTGCCGCCAGAACGTCGAGCGCCGCCCGGTCGTCGAGGCGAAGGGCATCGTAGGTGAGATAGATCTTCACCGACGTGAAGCCCTCGCTCACAAGCGCGGGTAAGTCGATGTCTAGCGTCTGCTGAGAGGCATCCGTCACGATCAAGTGGAAACCGTAGTCGAGTACGGACTTGCCCTCTGCACGAGTCTTGTAATCATTAACCACGCGACGAAGGCTTTGGCCCCGATGCTGGGCTGCGAAGGAAATAAGCGTGGTGGTTCCGCCGAACGCGGCCGCGATGCTCGCACTAGCGAAATCATCCGCGGTGCGGGCACCACTCGAAACTATCTGGTCGATATGACAGTGGGCATCTACCCCGCCAGGGAGTACGAGAAGACCTCTCGCGTCGATTACGTCGCCCGCGGACGAGAGCTCCGACCCTAGCGCAGCAATCCGGCCGTCGCGGATGCCTATATCCGTTTCCGCGACGCCCTGTGGAGACACGACCCGGCCGCCGCGGACCACTATGTCGAAAGATTGCATGCTCATAGGGAACTCGGCCTTTGCTGCCAAAGGGTCAGGCTGAATGCATGACGGTCTTGTTCTCCATCCGGGACACCAAGCGCACGAATGGCCAAAACATGAGGAAGTACACGATGGCGGCCGCCACGAGCGGGGTCGGGTTGTAGAGGAGACCTTGCGCAATCTGGGCCGAGCGCAGCAATTCTTGCAGGGCCACTGCAGACGCGATGGAAGTCTGCTTGAAGAGTTCAACCGTGTTGCTGACCAGATCCGGCAGCACGTTGCGGGTTCCCTGCGGCACGACCACATAGGCCATGCTTTGGAGCCAGGTTAGACCGGTCGAGCGGGCGGCCTCCCGTTGGCCCTTCGGGACGGATTCGATGCCGGCACGGAAGATCTCGGCAAAGTAGCTCGAACCATTCAGCGTCAGGGCCAGGACGGCGGCCAGGAACCCTCCGAGATTGAGGCCGAGAAACGGCATGCCGTAGAAGATGAAGATCAGCAGGACGAGGGGTGGCACAGCGCGGAGCGTGTCCACATAGGCGACGAGCACCATGCGCAATGCGGTGCTGCGCAGATCCTGCGCCACAGCAATGGCCAAACCGATGCCAATGGAGAGCGGCACTGCAACAGCCGCGAGGGCGAGGGTCAGCCATAGGCCTTCGACCAGAAGCGGCCAGACCTCCCGGAGCACGTCTAGATTGAAGAAGGTGGTGACGAGCTCGCTCATCAGGACCTCGGATGGGCGTAGGCCTGCTCAAGCCAGCGGGTAAAGCGCACGAACGGCAGGAACAGGGCGAGAAAGAGAAGTGCACCGACAGTCAGCGCGGTCGGATTGGCGACGTTCGACTGAATGCTAGAGGTGATATTGAGCAGTTCTGGGACCGCAACAACGGAGCCGAGCGTGGTGCCCTTGCTGATGCCGATTGCTCGGTTTGTGAGCGACGGAATAGATATCCGCACGACTTGCGGCAAGACGATATAAGCGAGCGTCTGGGTAAAGCCTAAACCGGTCGAGCGACCCGCCTCCCACTGCCCCTTGTGGACTGCGTTGATGCCGGCCCAGAAGATTTCTTCCGCGAATGCCGATAGGACGGCGGCGAGCGCGAGCACCGTTGCAGTGAATGGCTCGAGAACCAGCCCGAAATAGGGTAAGGCGAAATAGGCGAGCACGATTAGTACGAGCTGCGGGATCGAACGGAAGAAATCGATGTAGAAGATGATCAGCACATTGACCGGTCTGATGCCATAGAGCCGAACGATGGCAATCAGGAGCCCAAGAGGAATCCCGATCACGATCGTTAGCACCGACATCTGGATGGTGACGAGAAATCCTCTGAGGATATCCGGCCAGTAAGCTGCCATCAGGGGAAAGTCGAAGAAGTATCGAACAATCTGATCCATCGGCTGCCGTCAGGATTTAAACCGAGTCACGAACTCGCGGATTCGGGCATGTTGCGGAGAAACCAAGATCTCCTCCGGTGTCCCTTGCGCCAGAACCTCCCCATGGTCCATAAAGACTACGCGGTCGGCCACCTCGCGGGCGAATTGCATTTCATGGGTAACCACGATCATGGTCATACCCAGATCTTTCGTGCGCACCATGACATTGAGCACCTCACCAACCAGCTCTGGATCGAGGGCGGACGTCGGTTCGTCGAAAAGCATGACTTGCGGCTCGAGCGCCATGGCGCGTGCGATCCCGACGCGCTGCTGTTGACCGCCCGAGAGCTGCGCGGGATAGGAATCCGCCTTATGGGCGAGACCCACGAGTTCGAGGTGTTTGAGAGCCTTCGCGTCAGCCTCGGCCTTGGACAACCCAGCAACTTTGCGCAGGGCGAGTGTCACATTGCCGAGTGCCGTTTTGTGCGGGTAAAGATTGATGCTTTGGAATACCATGCCGATGCGACGCCGCAGAGCGTTGAGATCCACGTTCTTGCCCGTGACCTCGTGCCCGCCGACAACGATGCGTCCGCTGGTTGGCTCCTCGAGGCGATTGATGCATCGCAAGCAGGTGCTCTTGCCCGAACCCGACGAGCCGACGATCACCACCGCCTCGCCCTTCTTGACCTTAAGATCGATGCCGCGGAGAACCTCCACGGCGCCGAAGGACTTGCGCAACCCCTCGATGACGACGAGATCACCGCCACCGGTGGTGCTAATGCTGCCTTGCGCAGCCATCACTTGCACGACGTCTTGCGCTCGGTAGCATCATAGCCCTCGAAGTCGGGCGCTCCGGTGCCGGGATAGACCTTCGCCGTGGACGAGCCCTCCTCCGGTGGCACGCCAAACCATTTCTCGTGGATCTTGGCGAGGGTGCCATCCATCTTCAGGCACTCGACGGCCTCCTCGACCTTTGCGCGGAATGCGGTGTCTTCCTTGCGGAAGGCGATGCCGAAGTGGCGGCCGCTGTCGAGCACAAAGGCGACTTGAGTATTAGGGACTTGGGTCGAGACATAGCGTGATACGGGAGCGTCCGCGACATTTGCGAAGGCGCGGCCGATCATGACGGCCTGCACGGCATCCGCGTTCTTATTGTAGCGCTGAATCGAAAAGCCGTATTTGGCTTCGTTGTCGGTGAGCCACTTGTCCGAGATGCTGCCGTTGTTGACGGTCAGCGCCTTGCCTTTCAAGTCCTCAAGGTTGGCGATCTTACCGCCCTTCTTGACGAGAAAACCAAGACCCGTCGGCATATAGGGTTCGCTGAACAGCATCTGGGCCGCACGTTCGGCGGTGATGTTTGTCGGAGCCGGAATCATTTCGTAGCGCTTGGAGAACAGGCCTGCAAAGATCGCGGAAAAATTGCTGTCCGTGACATCGATGCCCGGGCGACCAAGTTTCTTCGCAATCGCGTCTGCGAAATCATAAGTGAAGCCGGTAATCTCGCCGGACGCAGTCTTGAAACAGAACGGAGCGAAACCGAGGTCACAGGCGACCTTCAGTTTTTCGTTCTGCGGGTGATCGGCATCCTGTGCCAGGACGGGAGTTGCGAGCAGAGCGGCAAGAGCCAGGCCTTGGGCTGCAGCGCGCACCCCCTTCATTGACGAAATCCACATATCCTCTGTCCCTTATAATTTTTGATGGAATGAGCCATCCATAGATCAACGTATCAGCAGTAACCCATTCCTTGCCCATGCTATCTTATGGCCGAGGCATAACATTATGTTAAGTAACAGTGTTCGAGCCGGCATCGGCTTTCGACACGCGTTCGCCTGCAAGATCGTGCAGGATTTTCGCGAATGCCTGGGCGACGCGCGACAGAGGTTCCAAGCGCGATGTTAGAAGGTGAACGTGCATCCGTGTGTGCGGTAGGAACGGTCGCGCCTCGATTCTGGGCCAAGTACCGCTGCGGATCACGAATTCATCCACGATGCCGACTCCGGCTCCGGCTTGGACCAGGGAGCAGGCCACGGGCGTGAACCGCACGACAGTGTCGAACCGAATCGATGTGCCACTTGCCGCAAGGGCGTGCTCGACATGGTGGCCGTAAGGGGTTTGGGGGCCATAGCCGATGAGAGAATAAGGCGCTAGATCAGCAGGGGTGATCGCGGACAAATGAGCGAGCTCATGGCCGCGCGGGAAGATGACTCTGAGGCTTCCCTCCAGGATCGTTGTATCCACAATGGTCGGCTCATCGACCGGCAGGACTGAAAGGGCCAAATCCACCCGGTTTGCGCTGACACGGGCTACAAGCTCCGGCAGGGTCAGAATCTCGAATTCGACCCGCACATCGGGAAAGTGCTGCCGGAAGAGGCAGATGGCCTCAGGCACGAAAGCCTGGCCGACGCTTGGGCTGGCGACAACATGCATGCCGCCCGTACCACGCTCTCGCAACTCCTGCGCGAGGTTGTTGACCCGAAGAACACCTTGGTGGACCTGATCCACTTCCGCAAAAAGGCGCCTGGCCTCAGGGGTTGGCTGGACGCGGCCTTTTACACGCTCAAAGAGCTTCAGGCCGAGACGATCTTCCGTATATGCGAGCAACCGGCTGATCGCAGGTTGCGATACCGCCAACAGGCGAGCCGCGCCGCTAATCGAGCCTGTCACCATGACGGCGCGGAACACCTCGATCTGACGCAGATTGAAACGCATGGAGATAACATCCAGTTATGACCTGACGCAGAAATAGCATGTTCCCGTTGGGATAACACCCACTATGGTCGGTTTCGGGCCGGTACGCCGGTGCATGCCGCGTCGGCGACGGAGGGGACATGAAACGAATCCTGACCATTGACGATGTCGAGACGGCGATCGCCGGCGGATCAATCTATGCGGCGGGGGGAGGCGGCTGGCCGGAACATGGCCGCATGTTGGGCCAGGCCGCGGTCATGACAGGCCAGCCTGAGCTCGTCTCCATGGACGAGGTTCCCGACGATGCCATCATCGCAACAGCGGCGGCCATTGGGGCACCAGCAGGAACAACCGATTGGCAGATGCTCGGGATCGACTACGTGCGTGCTGTCGAGCTGCTGCAGGACGCGCTCGGTAAGGCGGTCTACGGCCTGATGATTGGTCAGAACGGCATGTCGAGCACGCTGAATGCTTGGCTGCCAAGTGCGGTTCTGGGCACAAAGGTCATCGATGCAGTCGGGGATATTCGAGCGCATCCTACCGGCGATATGGGATCGATCGGGCTCACTAGCAGCCCTGAAGCGACAATCCAGACCGCGGCGGGAGGGAATCGATCCCAGAACGCCTATATCGAGCTTGTGGTCCGCGGCACGACTGCGAAGGTCTCGCCGATCCTGCGCACGACCTCTGACATGTCGGGCGGTTTCATTGCCTCCTGCCGCAACCCCGTTCCTGCCTCTTACGTGCGCCAGCACGCGGCCCTGGGTGGAATCTCAATAGCATTGGCGCTCGGCGAACGTATCTTGGCTGCAAGGCCGAAAGGCGGCCGCGCTGTCATCGACGCGATCTGCGATCAGACGTCGGGTGTGGTGGTCGGCCAAGGCAAAGTCATCCGAAAATCCATCGAGTATACCCGGCAGGCCTTCGACGTCGGGACCATTCAGATCGGTGAGGGGAAGAATGCCCGTATTCTGCACGTGATGAATGAATATATGGCCGTGACTGACCTCGAAGGGCAGCGTGTCGCGACCTATCCAGACGTCATTACCACGCTCAACGACGATGGCACGCCGCTCAGCGTCGGCCATGTACGGGAAGGCATGGAGCTCGCCATCCTGCGCATCGCGAAAGATCATATCCCGCTCAGCGCCAGCGTGTTGGATCCTAGCGTGTACCCCATCGTCGAGGAGGCTTTGGGTCTCGACTTGACGAGCTATGCTCTGGGCAGGAACCGCACCGAGGCGTCTCACAGCAGGGAATAACACGCTGTTATGAAGCATGCCAGAATAAGCATGATCGGTTTTGAACGGCTGCCATTATGCTTGCCGCATCACACGTCGGCCTTGCCCGCCACTCTCCAACAAGCAGGTTCCCATGAGCGATTTTGATCTCGTCCTTCACGGTAACGTAGTTCTGTCAGACCGGATTATCGAAGACGGCTATGTCGCCGTCTCCAGTGGAAAAGTTGCAGCCGTCGGCACAGGCACGCCGCCTTCAGCTCGCGAGTCTCAGGATTTTCGCGGTCAGTGGATCATCCCCGGCGTGATCGACGGCCAGGTTCATTCCGGCAGCCAGGCCAACCACGAGGGCATCGGCATGTGCTCGCGCGCTGCAGCAGCGGGCGGCGTGACGGTCATGGTCGACATGCCCTATGACGAGCCGGAGCCGGTTACAGACTCCACCCTGTTCAATGAAAAGGTCGCCACGGTCCAACGTGACGCCCACGTCGATGTGGCGCTCTATGCCACAATCACAGTTGAGAATGGCCTTGATGCGATCCCGGGTCTCGTTGACGCGGGCGCATGCGCGTTCAAGTTCTCGACTTTCGAGGCGAATCCCACCCGCTTCCCGCGTATCGGTGATGACACGATCTACGAGGCCTTCAGGCGCCTTGCCCCGACGGGCCTGCTCTGCGGTGTCCATAACCAGGATCAGGAGATGACGAGGCGCAACATCGCCCGCCTCGTCGAGGCGGGCGACACCGGACCCGATGCCTTCGCCCGCGCGCACACGCCGCTGATCGAGAACCTCGCCACCGCCCGCATCTACGAGATTGGCGCCGAGACAGGTGCGCGCGCCCACGCAGTCCATGTTTCGACCTCGCGTGGTTTCGAGATCGCCAATATGTACAAGCGCGCCGGCTACAAGGCTTCTATCGAGAGCTGTGTGCAATATCTGATGCTGAACGAAGAGGAGCATGTCCGACGCTTCGGCGCGAAGGTGAAGCATTACCCACCGATCCGCCCAAAGGCCGAAACGGAGCTCCTCTGGAGCCATATCGCTGCGGGACATTGCGACTTCGTCTCCTCTGACCACGTCTCGTGGGGACTTGAGAAGAAGAGCGACCCGAACATCTTCAAGAACACCTCAGGCGGCCCGGGCATCGAAACCCTGCTGCCAGCCTTTTGGACTGGCTGCGAGGAACACGGCATCTCGCCGACCATGGTGGTCAAGCAGCTCTGTGAGGGACCGGCGAAAGCCTTCCTCTTGGCCGATAAGGGACGCCTTAAAGCAGGAGCCGATGCGGATATCGTCGTGCTGGAGCCCGGCCGCTTCCCGTTCGATCCGTCGAAGAGCCTCTCTGCCGTTAAGTGGAGTTCTTTCGAGGGCCGTGAGTTCACCGTCCGCGTAGCAGCGACATATGTGCGCGGGGCACTCGCCTGGGACGGATCAGCGATCCGCAACAATGCTGGCGATGGCCGCTTCCTCTGTCCGGCGGCGTGACGGCCGTGGCCATCGACGCCAATCGTCTGTGGGAGCGCATCGAGGCCCTGTCGCGGATCACCGATCCTGACCGCCCATGGACGCGGCGCTCCTTCTCGCCCCTTTTTCTGAAGGGGCGGGAATGGCTCGCCAACGAGTTCCGCGCCGGCGGGCTCGAGACGTCGGTCGATGCCGCCGGCAACCTCGTTGGCCGACTCGCCGGATCCGATCCAAATCTGAAGCCGATCGTCATCGGCTCCCACTCGGATACAGTGCCCTCAGGTGGCCGTTATGACGGCATTCTCGGCGTACTCGCCGGACTCGAAGTAGCGCAGAGCCTCGTTGAACGTGGCGAGCGTCTGCGTCATCCGCTGGAGATCTACGATTTCCTCGCCGAGGAGCCGAGCGAGTTCGGCCTATCTTGCATCGGCAGCAGGGCTCTAGCCGGAATGCTGTCCGCCAACATGCTGGATCTCAGGCGGCCTGACGGTATGACATTGAGGGAGGGCTTGGCCTATATTGGCGGAGATCCCGAAAGCCTCGCTTCCGTCAGGCGTTCCCCCGACGGAACGGTCGCCTATGTGGAGGTGCATATCGAACAGGGGCGTGTGCTCGAGCAGGAGGGCACCGCCATTGGGATCGTCACGGATATTGTCGGCATTCACCGGGAGCGCATCACGGTCAAGGGTCGTGCCGATCATGCGGGCGCAACGCCAATGCCCCTGCGGGCAGATGCATTGGTCGGTGCCGCTCACATCGTAGAGACAGTATATGCCCGCGCTCTTGCGCTGTCGGACAGCGACAAGCCTCTCGTCGCTACGGTCGGAAAGCTCGATGTTCTTCCGAACGCGGCCAACGCGGTGCCGGGCGAAGTCGAAATGGTTCTTGAAGTACGGTGCGGCGACGAAGCCGCGACCCGCACCTTCAGCAAAACATTGATCGAAGAGGTCAGCCCTTCGCTAGAGGCACTCAGACTCGAAGTTCAGGCAGAGCCTGTGAGCCATGCTTCGCCGACCCCCTGTGCTCCCGTCGTGCGCGAGGCGATCAGGGCCGCCGCATCGTCTCTTGGATTGTCATCTCGGGACCTGCCGAGCGGCGCAGGGCACGACGGCGTCTTCGTCGCGCTGACCGGGCCGATTGGAATGATCTTCGTGCCTTGCCTCGACGGTCGCAGCCACGCGCCAGAGGAATCGATCGAACCACATCAGGCTGCTGACGGCGCCCGCGTTCTCTTCGAGACCGTGCGCCGGCTCGACACGATACTCGGGTGATGCCATGGACTGGGCGACAGGCGAGCTAACCGACCGGAACCTTTACAAGCTTCTGGTGAACACGGTTCTCCCGCGGCCAATCGCGCTCGTCACCACCGTCGACAGGGACGGGAACGTAAATGCCGCGCCATTCAGCTTCTTCAATGTTTTCAGCCATGCTCCTCCGCTCGTAGTCCTTGGCATCGAGGGTCGCGAGCCGGCAGAGGGGCCGCTGAAGGACACCATGCGCAACATCCGTACGACGGGAAGCTTCGTGGTCAATCTGGTGGACCGAGCTCTCGTGGAGGCCATGACGATCTGCGCCATTGATCTGCCGTCCGAGATCGACGAACTTGCCGCCGCCGGCCTGACATCGGCCCCGAGCCGACAGGTCGCCGCGCCGCGGATCGCTGCGTCTCCGGTGCAGCTTGAGTGCCGCGAGACCGTGTCCCTGTCACTTGGTACGCGCCACCGCAATCTCATCGTGGGCGAAATCGTCCATCTGCACATCCGCGATGGTCTCGTGGACGACAACTTTCACGTCGATATCGACGCGCTGGATCTCGTTGGCCGCCTGCACGGTGCGGACTGGTATGTCACGACGCGGGACCGATTTCAGGTGCCACGGCAGAGCTACGACACATGGCGCGCGCAACAACAGGGAGTGCGGGCTGACAAAGATAAAGGTGAACCATGAGCAGAACGATTTACGTCATCAATCCCAATTCCAACGAAAGAGTTACAGCGGGCATCGATGCTGCCGTTGCGCCGCTCCGTTCCACCGACGGTCCCGCGATCGCCTGCATGACCCTGCTTGAAGGCCCTCCGGGTATCCAGTCCCAGCGTGACGTGGACGGCATCGTCGGACCGCTCCTGAAGCAAGCGGCATCGCTTGAGAGCGAGGCAGCGGCCTTCGTTGTAGCCTGCTTCTCCGATCCAGGCATGCATGCGCTGCGCGAGCAGAGTGCGCGGCCTGTCCTGGGTATTGCCGAGTGCGGCGTCCTGACTGCCCTGACGCTCGGCCAGCGGTTCGGCGTCATCGCGATCCTGCCAACCTCGATCCCGCGTCATCTTCGCTATTTTGGCGCTATGGGCGTGCTCGATCGATTCGCCGCCGATCTGTCCATCGGTCTGGGCGTCTCCGAACTATCCGACGAGTCGCGCACGCTCGGACGTATGATCGAAGTTGGTCGGACGCTCCGCGACACGCATGGGGCCGACGTTCTTGTCATGGGATGCGCTGGCATGGCCCGTTTCCGCGAGGCGCTGGAGCGGGAGCTCGGAATCCCCGTCGTGGAGCCCACGCAGGCGGCTGTCACTATGGCAGTTGGCCGGGTGCGTCTGGGCTGGGGCGGCCGTCCATCCGTCGGATTAGCCCGATGACCGAGCTCCTCAACAGGCTTGCAGCCATCGTTGGCGAGAGGAACGTTCTCACTGACGATGCATCAATGACGCCTTACGTCAACGACTGGCTCGGAAAATACCATGGCTCGGCACAAGCAGTGGTCCGGCCCAGCTCTGCAGCGGAGGTGGCGGCAATTCTCACCGTTTGCCGTGAGACAGGAACTCCGATCGTTCCGCAGGGCGGCAACACGAGCATGTCGGGCGGCGCAACCCCTGATGCATCGGGGGTCGCAGTCGTCCTGTCGTTGACACGAATGAACCAGATCCGCGAGATCGATCCCATTGGAAACACGATCACCGTCGATGCCGGCGTCGTACTGGCCCACGTTCATACTGCTGCAAAAGAGCTTGGCCGCCACTTCCCCTTGAGCCTCGGAGCCGAGGGAAGCTGCACAATCGGAGGTAATCTCGCGACGAATGCAGGCGGGGTTGCCGTGCTGCGCTACGGCACAATGCGGGAACTGACCCTCGGCCTTGAAGTGGCCTTGCCGGACGGTCGCATTTGGGATGGTCTCACAGCCCTGCGCAAGGACAATACCGGTTATGCCCTGCGCGATCTCTTCATCGGCTCTGAAGGCACGCTCGGCGTCATCACCGGCGCGGTACTGAAATTGTTCCCGGAGCCCAAGGCTAAGGCGACCGCTCTCGTCGCCGCGCGGGATACGGAAGCGGCACTCTCGTTGTTAGCAGTCGTGCGCGACAAGTGCGGCGATCGCCTGACGGCCTTCGAATTTATGACCGGTGCTTGCTTAGACCTCGTGCTTCGCCACGTCGCAGACGCTCGTATCCCCTTTGGAGCCGTACCTCCAGCAATGGTGCTGGTGGAGCTGTCAGACACGAATGATGACGCAGCCCTGATAGCCCGGCTTGAGGATGCGCTCGTCGCCGCATCCGAAGCAGAGCTTGCTCTCGACGCGACAATTGCACAGGACATTGCCCAGGCGAAAGTCTTCTGGCGCCTGCGTGAGGGGATTTCTGAGGCTTTGGTACGCGAGGGAAAGGCCGCCAAGCATGATATCTCAGTTCCTGTTGCTCGCATGGCTCAATTCATCGTGGCTGCGGAGGGTGCAGTTGCAGCCGTATCCCCCGGCGTCCGACATGTAGTGTTTGGCCACCTTGGTGATGGCAACCTGCACTATAACCTATTGCCGGCCGCCGACATGAGCGAGGCCGATTTCGCCGCTCTGGCGCCGAGGCTCACCCGAGTCGTGCATGATGAGGCCAAGGCCTGTCGGGGCTCCATCAGTGCCGAACACGGGATCGGGCAGCTGCGCGTCGGCGACATGCCTCGCTACAAGGCACCAATCGAACTGGAACTTATGGCGGCATTGAAGGGATTATTCGATCCCGCCGAGCTCCTCAATCCGGGCAAACTTCTGCCTCTCCCATCAAAACAGTAAGGAACGACATTTCATGGCATTGCTCGATGAAAGCGCCAAGGGCGTTTACGTCATTGCTGTCACCCCCTTCGCAGATGATGGCGCTCTCGATTTGGAGAGCACCGATCGGATGGTCGACTTCTATCTAGAGAAGGGCGCCTCCGGCCTGACCGTGTTGGGCATGATGGGCGAGGCACCCAAGTTGACTGCTGCGGAGTCGAACGCCTTTGTGAATCGCGTCTTGGCGCGGGTTGGAGGCCGCGTGCCGGTGGTTGTGGGCGTGTCGGCTCCCGGTTTGACACCGATGCGCGAACTGTCTGAGAGTGTGATGGCGGAAGGCGCTGCTGGCGTCATGGTGGCACCGCCCAGCAATCTCAGGACCGACGATCAGATTTACAATTATTATGACGCGGTCGCCGAAACCCTCGGCAACACGCCCTTCGTGCTCCAGGATTTTCCTTTGGTGACAAACGTGCAGATCTCGCCCGCGACGATCCTGCGCATCGTGAAGGCACTGCCGACCTGCGTAATGCTGAAGCATGAGGATTGGCCAGGTCTTTCCAAGATTTCCGCTCTACGCGCGGCGAGCGAGAAGGGTGAGCGGCGCATCTCAATCCTGGTCGGCAATGGCGGCATGTTTCTTCCTGAGGAGCTGGGGCGCGGCGCCGACGGGGCCATGACCGGATTTGCCTATCCGGAAATGATGGTCGATGTCTGGAGGGCCTACACGGCAGGTGACGTTGAGCGCGCTCATGATCTCTTTGATGCCTATCTTCCTCTCGCACGCTACGAGCAGCAGCCGGGCCTTGGGTTGACACTCCGCAAGTACACACTGGCGAAGCGTGGGGCTATTGCCTCGGGAGCCTTGCGCAAGCCCGGCCCCAAGCTCTCGAATAAAGATATCGCAGAGGTCGAGCGACTCATCGCCCGCCAGACCCGTCGCCTTGCGGAGATTGGCTGATGGACTTCGGACTTAATGGAAAGCGGGTGCTTGTAATTGGGGCGAGCCGTGGTCTCGGCGCAGTTATAGCACGGACTCTTGCAGCGGAAGGAGCGAGCGTTATAGCGGCGGCCCGCCGTGTGGAAGCGATCGATGGTTGGATCGCCGAACTTCCGGCAGATATCCGCGGGCGCGTGACTGCCGCGCAACTTGACCTCTCAGACGTCGCATCTGTAGACCTCCTATGTGACCGGCTCCTTGAGACAGGCGGGGTCGACATTCTCGTCGGGAACTCCGGTGGTCCACCGTCAGCGGAAGCTCGCGAAGCTAAGCGCGATGATTGGCTCGTTCATTTTGAGGCGATGGCTGCAAACCTCTTTCATGTGGCGCAGCGTCTACTGCCGCCTATGGCTGAACGAGGCTGGGGACGGATCATCACTATTGCCTCCTCAGGCGTTGAACAGCCGATCCCACGCTTGGCGCTGTCCAATGGAATTCGGTCTGCAGTGATTGGCTGGTCGAAGACGCTCGCGTCGGAAGTGGCAGCACAAGGAATTACAGTCAACGTTGTCCTGCCGGGCCGCATTCACACGGAGCGTGTTGATCAGCTCGACAAGGCGGCCGCCGACCGTAGCAACTCGTCCGTTGAGGCTGTCGCAAAGGCCTCGATGGCAAGCATCCCGGCCGGCCGCTACGGTCGCCCGCAGGAATTTGCCGATATGGTGGCATTCCTTGCCAGCGAGCGCGCTTCTTACGTGACAGGCTCAAAAATCCGCATTGACGGCGGTGCTACGCGGTCAATCTAGTCGGCCGCTCCGGCCTCGCCGCGCATTACCTCTTGTTCGATATTGAGAGGCCAGGGCGGGGAGCAGGTGTATGGGATAAAACTCGCCCGTTTTGGGTTTATTGCTAACGCGACAAAGGTCAACTCCTGGCAGATTTCGTTGAAAAAGTCGGCGCCTGGCTGGGCTGAGCCAGCGACGAAGCTTTCCTCACTGAAGTCAGACCCATGATGAGCCGAGCACTGGCATCGTCAGGTTAACCCAGTGGTGACCACCGGGAGCCATACGTGAGGGATGAAGAAGACCCGTCATCCTCGCTACGCCCGTCACCGCTTTCCGGCTGAAGTGATCAGCCGTGCCGTCTGGCTCTATTTTCGGTTCCCGCTCAGCCTCCGGATGGTCGAGGGAATGCTGGCCGCCCGCGGCATCCTGGTCAGCCATGAGACGGTCCGGCAGTGGGCGCTGAAGTTCGGGCAGGGCTTTGCCAACCGGATCCGCCGGCGTCTCCCGGCACCCGGAGACAAGTGGCACCTGGACGAGGTTGTCATCAGCATCGCCGGCCAGAAGCACTGGCTGTGGCGAGCTGTGGACCAGCACGGGATCGTACTCGACATTCTGGTTCAGAGCCGGCGCAATGCCAAAGCAGCCAAGCGGCTATTGCGCAAGCTGCTCAAAAAGCAAGGCATCACGCCCCGCGTGATGATCACCGACAAACTCGCGAGCTATGGCGCGGCCAAGCGAGAGATCATGCCCGGTGTCGAGCATCGCCAGCATCGGGGATTGAATAACCGAGCAGAAAACAGTCATCAGCCGACTCGACGACGCGAGCGGATCATGAAGCGCTTCAAGTCAGCCGGTCAGGCCCAGCGATTTCTCTCGGTACATGATCAGGTGGCAAACCTCTTCCGTCGTCCTGCCAACACCAATGCCGCCGATCAGCGCCGTGCCCGCGCTCGGGCGTTCCAGGCCTGGGCTGAGGTAACCGGCGCCGTGACTATCGCCTGATCCAACCTCGAACCACAGTCGGTGCACCCTTCTCCGATAACTTGACGGTGCCTTTGGCCCTCTAAAGATGCCTTGGAAAACTGAAGAAGGGCTATCGGCAAAGCCGACGGAACGTGATGGAAGCTGCAGAGCTGGGTTCTTGGAGGTCTACAGGATATATCCAAGTCCATACAGTAGCAGTGTGGCCGCTATCGCAACACCCAGCGCAAGCAGGAGCCACGGTAAATACCCGCCGAAGTCATCCATCGTGAACTCCTTCGCAGCCGGGAGACCGGAGAGATGAATGAGCTAGGATCGTGATGGACGACGAGCGTTCCCCTATCCGGTTCCGTCTTGTCCTGCACCGGATCGACCCGGAGCAGGACATCCGGCGCTTCTATTCCCTTATGAGCGAGCGCGATCTCTTCGGGACCGTGCGCCTGGTGCGCAATTGGGGCCGGATCGGCACGAACGGGCAGGAACTCGTCGAGACCTTCGCGAGCGAGGAGAAGGCCGGCCAGGCGCTCGAGGCGCTGGCCGGGGCGAAACGCCGGCGCGGGTCTCGGGACCTGTGACGCTGGCCGATCCGGTCATTCCTGCCGGCGTGACAGGACCCAAACGAGCTTGCCAGACCGGCCGACTGGTCCAATCGCAAAAGGTTATTCCTGCGGGTGGGGCTATTCGTCGGACTCGCTCGTCGGATTGCAGGCCTCACCTGGGGTCGGCCCCTCGTACTCCTCCCTTCCGCCTTGGCGCATGAGTTGGCCGAAGGACTGCGTGCGCGGGGCTGTGGGATCCCCGAAATAGCCGTCGTTCAGGCCCGAGAAGCGGCAGGCCGACTGGCCAGTCGATGCGCGGTGCTCGATGAATTGGCCGGTTCCCTTGATTTCACCGGCAGTGACCGGAGCTGAGGCGGCTACGCAAACAACAAGGGCGGCTAGGATCCTTGCGTGCATGTCAAAACCTCCATTGGAGGGAGGAACGGCGCCTTGTGCGTCGTAATGAAGTTTGGGCTTGGGTTGTTACTGAATACAATGAGGTTTACTCAAACAAGGCATTACAAATGGGACTTTATAGTCAAGCTTGTGCAGTCGCCACGAAAATAAATGTTCATTATTTTGAATTGTATTTGCAAGTTCTTTCTATAAAATCTGACAATATTACTACAAATATACAAATTATAGGCTACCTCTAACGGGTCTTATCAAGGAAAACTTGCTTTTTGAGGGTATTAATTCTGGAAGGTGGGTACGCATTCTATAGCGCCTTTATGGAATGGCGAACAAACGGCTTGTCTAGTGAGTTTCCGCGCCGCAGCGGTCAGGCTGGCCAGATGGTATGACGCAGCCTTACGGTCTGCGGGCCGGGCGAGAGCCAAATCCCCTTCGCTCGGCACGAGAATATATCGCTGACGAATTTCGCATAAGCCTCAGTATGGAACCGGTGCACGTCGCCTCGTCGCGAGGCTGAACTCCTCTCTCAGGTGCGGCTCCACAAGAATAAAGAATTTCGCCGGTGTGACACAGTTCACAGTCCCTGTCTGCAAGGTGATTCAGAGTCCAATCATCACCAACGGAGAAGGCTGATGATCAAGGCATACGGAATCGCACTTGCTGGGTTCTTGCTCGCTGGGCTCGGGCCTGCGTTCGCGGAGACTGGCCCTCGAGAGAGACAATGCATGGTGGGGGAGCAGCGTATCAACGGCGGGTGCCGGGCCTTATCGGAGGGCGCTAGCACGCGATCAGGAGATCAAGGTAGAACCGGTAATCGAGGTGATGCCGGCAGATAATGGACCATTTCCCAGCGCACGGGTTGGCAGCCGACCGGCAGTCGGCAATCTGGCGATTGAGGGTTGCAAGACCAGCGCGGCCCTCTTTCATTGGGGCTTCCGCTCGCTAGCGAGCGCGCGAAAATCGGCCGCGCAATTTCGCATAATTCTCAGGCTGGAACGGGGAGCAGCCGGCCCTCAGTCGTGGCCGAAGAGGAGGAAGCCCAGCAGGGCGAGGATCACGACATTCAGGACGACGACCAGGAGCAGCGTGATCTGGGCTTTCCGGTCATGCTGGGCCAGGCGGGCATTGATCGCCTCCAGCTTCTGGTGCTTGGCGAGTTCATCGCGTTCAATAGGCTTCACGGGTTCTCCTCCGGGTGAACCCAGCCATATGAGCCCATTTAGGAAAAGAACCATCGGCCAGATGGCCTATGGTGCCGCACCAGCGCACGTCAAACCTACCGCGCAATTTCACATAAGCCACAATATGGAATGGATCGCTGCGCGAGGCTAATTTCCTGAAAATCTAAGTCGACAAAAAGAAAGCGCTCACTCTTTCGCAGGGCGCTCCAGGAGCCGACCCGTAGGGGCAAATACGGGCTCAAGGGTCGCGAACACGGTCACAAGACTGGGCGCGGCCCTTTCCCTTGGCTCTCATTCCGGTGAGGCCTCCAGTCTCGCCGCGCCATCGCCCGAACAGACCATCCCCCTCCAAAGTGTTTGGTATCCATTCAGGAAGAGAGATCTACAGTGCCGTACTTCTACGGCGACGTGCGCGAGGACGGCAGTGTCACGGCCGACGGTGTGGGCCTCGAGTCCGATAGCCGGAACGCTGCCGAACGTGCGGCGGCTGAGGGAGCAGTAGAGATACTACCCGTTCCAAGTTGCGACGGGTGAAGCACCGGAGGGCATTTCATGGACTATAGGCATCCCGACATCGCCCTGGCTGTCCTGAGTGCTGCAGCGGTGGTGTTCCTCCTAGGGGTATTCACCCTGACAGTGCTAGCGCTCAGATGATCACAGGAGCGAGAAATTCGTCTGCGTAATTCCGAGAAATCCGTTCATGGAACCGGACTTGCAGCCTTCTTTAGGAGCGTAGCATGCCCGTGTTGTCGGATCTGGCCATACTACGCTGTCCTGCTCGCAGCAGGAGCCAGCCGCCGATCAGCATGGCCACGCCCCAGACCAGGAAGCCGATATCCCAGTAGATCCACTGCTCCCGCGGCACCGTCTCGTTGACGTGGTGGATGCCGAGGATCTGGTGGTCGATGATGCCCTCAACAAGGTTGAAGATGCCGAACCCCATCAGGAACGTTCCCGGCAGCAGCTTGCCCGACCAGCGCACGTGGTTCTTCCGCGAGTAGCGCCACAGGATCCAGAAGCTGAGCGCCGTGAAGATGTAGGTGCTGGCGTGGAAGATGCCATCCCAGAGGGTGTTGACCTTCAGGTTCTCCACGCTGTCGGGCGGATAGCCAGCGCTGGTGAGCATGTGGTGCCATTGCAAGATTTGATGCAATACGATCCCGTCGAAGAAGCCACCAAGCCCAAGGCCGAACAGGATGCCGGCAGAGATGGGGAAGCCTCCTTCCTCGCGCCCTGGATTAGATGGCATGCTTGGCCTCCTGAGTTCGAGGGGGCAACAAGAGGCGTGGTTGGTGTTCCAGAAAGTTGCGTGATTCGCAGAGGGTTCTCTCATTCCCGAACAAGCTGAGTTGCGCGAACCTTGAGCTTGTCGCTTTGCTCCTGTCCGTCGTAACGGAGGCCCTTCGTGTCTCAGAAGCGTTATCGAACGCTGGTACTCGCGTTGCGCGGCTCGGACCGCCGCACACTCCAATCGACTTAGCCCCTCACATTGTGTCTGCGTGAGAGGCTTTTTCATTGGTGTTATCCTTGCCAGCCTGCGGAAGGGAAGCGGGGGAGTGCTTCACATAAGCTTAGCGCTTCGCTTGGCTGGTAATGTTTGTCGGCTCGGGTGGAAGCAGCTTCACGATTTGGCCGAACACGAGCCTGATCGCCAACCCTAAGATGATAACGACGGGCAAATCACGCCATGCGAGCCCTTGCGTGTCCCAGCAGCTTGATGATCGTCGTGAGTTGCTCAAGCTCAAAGGCGACGGGCTCGGATAGGCCCGCGACAGGACCAATCTCGATCGTCACGGATTGATGGTCATCCGCGACCCGAACACCGACCCGCGCCTCAGCCATGACGAGGTCTCCATGCTTACTGGCAGCCTGTCGGGGGGCAGCTGTTGGTTCAACCGAACACAGTCCGAATAGGTCCATCCTACCGCTTATGCACGTGCACATGCCTCAAGGAAGATGCGCCTGGGGACCACGCCACGCCCTGAGCCGGCATATCGCGGCCACACGGCCGTCCGAAATGGCAGGACAGGCCGAGACCTCTCCGACTGCTTGGCGGCTTCTTCCAACCTACCCGAAGCCGTGAGGATCAAGGCTCACGCATCCGGTTACCACCACGGTCATCCGCATTCAGATCGAGCATCTCGGCCAGCCTGTGCCTGGCACGGTTGACCCGGCTCTTCACAGTGCCGACAGCGCAGCCCAATGCTGCTGCCGTTTCCTCATATAAGAGGCCCTCCATGGCTACGAACAGAAGTGCCTCTCGTTGCTCCCGAGGCAGTCTGGCTAGCGCCGCCTCCAGCTCCTGGAGAATAAGCCTGCTCTCCTGATCCGCACTTGTCGTCATCTCGCCGGCCAGCCGACCATCCACATCCTCAATCTCACGCGCGGCCCTGCGATGTTCTGTGAAAAAGCTGTTGCGCAGGATCGTGAAGAGCCAGGCCTGCAGGTTCGTGCCTGCTTCGAAGCTCTCCTGCCTGCTGAGAGCGCGGAGCACCGTGTCCTGAACCAGATCCTCAGCGCGATCGACGGCCTTGGTCAGCGATATGGCATAGGCTCGGAGCGGGGCGAGATTGTCCATGATCCCATCCATGAAGGCCTGGTCCACCGGCTCGGTGTGCGCACGGATGGTCTGGGCCACCCGTCGGGCGAGCAGGCGCAGCTCAAGGGGAAGCTTACTTTCAGACGGATCACCGTAGAGGGCACGCAGCTGCGCGCCGAGGTGGGTTTGAATGGCAGCGTCAAGACTGCCCCGGCGCGCCTTCGAGTCAGTGTCTGACATACTGATGTCGGATCCTGTCAGGGATCAAAGAGGCTCTGCTCTGTAGGCTGGTCTGATGGCTCCGTTGCAGTAACTTGGAAAGAACATAACGAACCCAGTCGAATGGGTCACTCAGGCCGTGAGACCGAACAGCTGATTCACAAGACGGATTTCGCCTGTCACGCCGCGCTGTGCCAGGCCGCAATGGCCGCGGCGGATCATGCGCATCACCTCAAAGCCCCTGATGGTAGCGGAGGCTGTTGCTATCCTCTGGAAGCCGCGGGTTGGCCTGATGACGCGCTTGAGCGCGCCATGGTCGGCCTCAATGATGTTATTCAAATATTTCGATGTCCGGTGCTCAACATTTTCCGACAGCAAGCCCTCCTCTTGCAGGCGCTGGATTGCCTTCGGATAAGACGCCAGTTTGTCCGTCGTAATTGAGGATGGCGGATAGTCGCTCACCGTCCTAAGAGCTTTGCGCAGGAAGCGATAGGCGGCCCTGGTGTTGCGGCGGTCTGACAGCATGAAGTCGATCAACTGCCCATGCTTGTCGACCGCACGAAACAGATATTTCCACTTCCCGCCAACCCGCACATAAGTTTCATCCACTCGCCAAGAGCCCGAGCGAGGCCCTTGGTATTGACGCACCCTCTTCTCGATCTCTGGCGCATAGCGTTGCACCCAGCGGAAGATCGTGCTCGGGTCGACCTCGACGCCGCGCTCCTGCATCATCTCGGACAGGTCGCGGTAGCTGATGCCGTACTTGCAGTACCAGCGCACGCACAGCAGGATGATCTCGACGGGAAAGCGGCGGCGCTTGAACAGGGACAACAGGACGGCTCCTCGACTGGCCGCCCTTCATTAAACTGCCAAGGTTAATGCAACGGAGCCCTCTGACTGGCCGTTCCGCTTTACACTGCCCCAGTTAATGCAACACAGCCGTTTTGCGTATGACGATTACTGTAACATGCCCATGCCTCTCTGCATGCCTGAGGCCGGCGAGATTGTTCAACATTGCCAGTGAGCTGATCCCATATGCAGAAATAAGGCTCTAAGCCAATTTGTAAAACTTCTGGTGAATGCTTGTGCGGCCGCGCACACGCTCAGACAACGGCGGCTGTTATGATGCCGACATGCTTGAGAGGAGATCGGTACGATGACTGCCGGGCTTGCACCAAGCGCTCTCTGCCCTGTTCCGATCAGTCATAGTGCCCACTGACGATCCTCTCCCTTCGGGGAGGTCGAGATGGCATCTCAATGCCGACTGCGTGCGCGCGTCTGTGCTCAGGCCTCTGTCATCACTTGCGGGCTTCTGGTTGCTTGCCCCAGCCAAGCGATGGAACAACGGCCTCCGCTCTCAGCCGCCTGTCGGGCCTGGAACAGCCACATTGCTGAATTGATCGATCAGCACAGGACGGCTCATGAGCTGGACGACGATCAACTCGGCGAAATCATTCGCCTCTTCTATGAGGCGCAATCCACCTGTTCGGCCCTTCGCTTCGAAGAAGGTTTGACACTCTATGAGAGCATTCCCATTGGATCGGTCGCGAGCCGCCCGCTTCGGTAGAACAGCGGGTGACATTTCATAAGTGGCGTCCTCGGCAATACGAGACCTTCGCTAATCGACTGGCTTCGTTGCATTAACCTTGGCAGTCTAGTGACGGGCGGCTAATCGAGGAGCCGCCCTATTGTCTCTGTTCAAGCGCCGCCGCTTTCCCGTTGAGATCATCCTGCTGTGCGTGCGCTGGTACTGTAAGTACGGGATCAGCTATCGCGATCTGTCTGAGATGATGCAGGAGCGCGGTGTCGCGGTCGATCCCTCCACCCTCTTCCGTTGGGTCCAGCGCTACGCGCCAGAGATCGACAAGAGGGTCCGCCAGTACCAGGGTTCCCGGTCCGGATCATGGCGCATCGACGAAACTTACGTGCGGGTTGGCGGCAAGTGGAAATATCTGTTCCGCGCCGTCGACAAGCACGGTCAGCTCATCGACTTCATGCTGTCAGACCGCCGGAATACCCGAGCGGCGTATCGCTTCCTGCGCAAAGCCCTCAAGATGATGAGGCACTGTCCGCCATCCTCGATCACGACTGATAAACTGGTATCTTACCCGAAGGCCATCCGACGCTTGCAGGATGAAGGGCTGCTATCGAAAGGTGTCGAGCATCGGACATCGAAATACCTGAACAACATCATCGAGGCAGATCACGGCGCGCTCAAGCGCGTGATCCGGCCGACCCGCGGCTTCGAGACGATGAGAACAGCTTCCGCGACGCTGAAGGGCTTTGAGGTCATGCGGATGATCCGTCGCGGCCACTGCGTCCAGACACAGCCCGGAGTGATAGGAGAAATCCGTCTGGTGAACCAGCTCTTCGGTCTCGCGGCCTGAGCAGCCCATTCGACGAGGTTCGTTGCGCCTGGTCCAAGTTAATGCAACAAAGCCATGTCTGAGCGCGCTTCAAGGGTTCGATGGACTGAGCACTTGTCAGCAATCTCTGCGATCTTGTCCGTCACCGCAGGGCCGGGATCGGTTTCAAAGGTGATCCGCCGCACGAACTGATCGATCTTGCCGGTATGACCCTCCGTGCAGCTCAAGCAGTCTTCAGCATGAACTTTGGCGTGCCGAACCTCGACCGTATATGGCGGCAGCTGCCATCCTTTCCGCTCGGCATAAAGCTGGAGCGTCATCGACGTACACGCTCCGAGCCCCGCCGATAGGAAGGCGTAAGGACTGGGTCCGCTGTCCAGTCCGCCATAGCTCTCAGGCTCGTCGGCAAGGAACCGGTGCCGCCCGGCTTCGACAACCTGCTGGAAGCGGCCCTCACCCGACGCCCGCACGAGGACGCCATCGTGATTGGCAACCGCCTCTGCATGGGACGAACGCGCCAGATGCCGGCCGTACCAGGCGCTGATCACCTCTGCGACAAAGGCCGCGTCCTCATGGCGGGTCAGGAGATGATCCGCGCCGTCGAGGGAGACGAAGCTCTTCGGATGCTGGGCAGCCTCAAAAATTCGCTTGGCGTTATCGACTCCAACGATGTCGTCATCGGGAGCGTGCAGGACAAGCAGCGGACGACCAAGACTGCGGATCTTCGTCTCGAGATGCTGCCTGCGGACGTCATCCAGAAACTGCTGCTGGATGGCGAAGCGGCGTCCAGCCAGCTGCACCTCGGCCTCGCCCTGACTTTCGATGGCGGGCACATGGCTGCGAAAGCTTGAGATCACGTGCGCAGTATCAGCCGGAGCCCCGATCGTGACCACCGCCCGGACCTCGGGCAGCTCTGGGGCCACCGCAAGCACGGCGGCGCCACCGAGGGAGTGGCCGACAAGGAGTTCGGCGGGACCAAAGTGCCTCGTGAGATACTTGGCGGCTTGCCGGAGATCCTCGACATTCGAGGAGAAGTTGGTTTTAGGGAACTCGCCGCCCGAGGCCCCCAGGCCGGTGAAATCGAACCGCAACACCGCGATGCCCCGCATGGCGAGCTCGAACGCGATGCGCCGGGAGGCAAAGAGATCCTTGGAGCAGGTGAAGCAATGGGCGAAGATCGCATAGGACCGGATCGGGCCGAGCGGGAGTTCAAGCCGGGCGGAAAGCGGGTCACCACGGGACCCTGGAAAGGCTACCTTGAGGCTCTGCATCTTCGTTTCCTATGTGCGAATGAAGGGTTCTACGGTTCCCCGATAATGATGTAGGAATATTCCACGCAACACGGTGCGTCCGAGTTGCACCCTGAGACCCGGCTCACGCAGTGCCGGGTCTCAGATGTCTATGTCACATTCAAAGGAACCGGCGGCGGTCAGTGGCTTGCCGCAGCCAGCGGCACGGCGCGGAAACTGATCGCCAAGCGGTTGAAGGCGTTCATCAAGCCGATCGCGATGGTCAGGTCGGCGAGTTCCTTCTCCGAGAAGGTGGCGCGAGCTTCGGTATAGGCCTCCTCGGGCACCTGCGTGTCGCTGACCCGCGTGACCACTTCGGCCCACTTCAACGCCGCGCGTTCGCGATCACTGAACAGGGTTCCACCTTCGTCCCAAGACTGGACAAGCACGAGCTTCTCGACCGGCACTTCGGCCTTGAGCAGGTCGCGGCTGTGCATGTCGATGCAGTAGGCGCAGCCGTTGATCTGCGAGATGCGTAGATACACCAGTTCGATCAGGGCTGTCGGCAAACCGCTTTGGGCTACATAGCTGTAGACCGTGCCAAGGGCCTTCATGCCGCCCGGGGCGGCGGCCGCATAGTTCATGCGTTGGGTCATCGTGCCGATCCCTGCTGGCGGTCCGGGATGACCAGGGAATCTCTAGGATCGACGACGAAGACGGCGAGCAGCTTTGCCGGTTCGCTGTCGCTGGCGTTCTCGCTCACTCTGTGGTGCGAGCCGGGATTCTCGTACCAACCTTCGCCGGTCCGGTAGACTTTGGTTGGCTCCTCGCCGACCTGGCTGCGAATGGCGCCGGAGACCACATGCGCATAGATGAAGGCGGAGTTTGGATGATAATGGGAAGGCGACTTGCCGCCCGGCGTATAGGTCACCTCAAGGGCAATCAGGCTCTTGCCCGGGATATGCGGGATAGCGCGCTCAAAGACCGGTTTCACAGTCTCACCGTTGGCCTGCGCCGAAGCTGTCTGCGAAACTGGTGTTGTCGTGGCATGCTCCGGCCCGTGTGCGGACACGGTCGTACCCGCGAGAGTGATTGCGATGCCCGCGGCGCCAGCCAAACTCGAAACTTTGATTATCGTCATTGTCTAAGCCTCATGTTGGGATCAGGAATGCCGTGATCTTGCCGCTGGCATGGACTTCTCAACAGGTCCAAGAATGAGTAAAAAGGCTGTACCATCGACGCGGCCCTCTTGGCTGGCTCAACCCGTCTGGAACTCGCAACCCGCCCCGAGGGAGTCGGTTACTTGAACCTGCTTCATCGAGCGGCGCACCCGGCCACCTCGATCCTCACGTCCTTGAAGCGGGATTCGAGTTCCCGCCGGAGAGACTCAAGTTTCTTTTGCCGACATCGGCCATGTCATTTGCGATCCCGCACTCCTCGCAGGGAGCAGGAAGTATAGGGCTGGTCACGTCGTCCGGTCAGCTATTTGGCGACCGGACATGGCTTTGAAGCCGTGACGTCTCACGCTAAGCCCTTGGCGAACGCAAGTCGCACAAGCATGACGCAAAACAGTGTGGCGCCGGCGAGCCAGACAATGGCGGCCGCGACGGCCGGTATCGGCTGACCATAGGTTATCAGCAGGTAGATGCCCGCCGGAAACATGATGCCGCTTGGCGCCGAAAGCAAAAAGTGAGCTTTCGCCAGTCTTCCTTCGGCCAGAGCCGGATAGGCACGGTAGGTGAGCCCAAAGAGCGCCATCGACACCCATCCGACGAGATTCAGGTGAGAGTGAAGGTGGCTGAGCGAGAAATCCTGCGCGAAGCCCATTCCAAGGCCAAGGGAGACACTCAGCACCAGGCACAAGCTTGCGAGCGTGAGAAAGGAAACGTCGATGTTACGCAAGATATGTATCTCCGCCTTGACCGAGCAGCAGCCCGGCCAAGGCACCAGTTGTGTCTACATTGGGGTTAGGGGACGATCACGAAGTCCGGGTTGGCGACAGCAAAGGCTGCGTTGCGATCAGCCCGAGGCGGGTAAATCCACGTCGTGTTGATCTCTTGCTTTAGAGCCTTGCCAGCGTCTCGCGTCAGATGCACCTGGCGGTCCCAGCCCTCGGTGTAGAGAGCCCCCCCAAGGACCGATATCGAGGCAGGTGACGTATTTCGGCTGGCTGTACAGGTGCAACGGCAATCCAATCAGTTCCGCGGCGGCGTTATGACCGGCAACGCGACCAAGGCTTTGTGCGTGCTGGCATGACATCAACGTGGTGTTGCCAACGCCGTCCGTTGCCGCGCGAACGACGTCGCCGGTGACGAAGATGTCGTTCACCTCTGCGGCATGGAGGAAAGCATCGCCGATCACCCGGCCGAAGCGGTCGCGCTCGCCTGGGATTTGGGCGGCAAGTGGGTTGGCGCGGGCTCCGGCGGTCCAGATGACGGTGTTCGTCTGAATGCGCTCCCCGGATGAGAGGGTAACGCTGCCGGCAGAAACGATGTTAACCGCAGCGCCGGTGATGATCTCGACCCCACACTCGGCCAGAGCCTGTTCGATGACCGGCCGCGGAACTGGACCGAGGTCGGGACCGATGTGCGGCGCCTGTTCAACGACGACGACCCGGATGGCAGCGTTGCTTCCCAGAATTGCTCGCAGCCGCTCCGGCATCTCGGCAACGGTCTCGATCCCCGTAAAGCCGCCTCCGGCGACGACAACTGTGTTGCGTGCGACGGTCTCAGGACGGTCCGCGAGGGATTTCAGGTGGCTGTCGAGCCTGCGAGCGCTCGCTAACTGATCGACATTGAACGTATGCTCCGCCAGCCCTGGCACCGGCGGCTGAAAGAGGCAGCTACCTGCGGCCAGTACGAACTTGTCGTAGGGCAGGCGTAGCTGTGTCCCGTCGTTCTTGCCGATTTCGATGAGGCGGGCGCCGGCATCGATCGTCTGCACCAGCCCAGCCATGTGGCGGACCCCGACAGCGTCGAACAACGGCGCGAGGTCCGGGTTCATGTTCTCGAGAACCGCTTCATAGAGACGGGGCCGGATCGTCAGGCTGGCCGTGGGTGACACGACGATCACCTCAATGTCCTTTTCCCTGCCCGCAAGCGACACCGCCCGAGCGGCGGAGACGGCAGCCCACATGCCGGCAAAGCCCGAGCCGGCGATCACAATCTTCTTGGTCATGATACTTCTCTGTCTCAGCCGGACGTGTGAAGCCATTCCGTCAAGCTGATGCCCAACGGGTTCTCGGCAGGTCCGGCAAGGTGCCGAGAAATTCTAGATGTTTGAGGTGAGGGCGGCTGACCGCCGCAGGATCAACCCGGCGGCTCTTTGGATCGGCGGATGCGACCGGGGCGACGGGCATCGAGGCGGTCCGACATCCAGTCTTGAACCTGGCCGAGAAAACCTGATGGGGCTTTGCATCCGAGTGCTGTATGCACGTCGGCCAGCGATTGGGAGGCCAGTGTATCTCGCATCGCCTTCTCGGCCTGCAGCATGACCGCATGGACGGCGCAGACACCGTTGCTCGACCATGCCGGCGGCTTGCCCTTGAACACGGCGCAGCGGCCCCTGATCTGCTGACAATCGAAAAGAGGCTTGTCGCCTTCAATCGCGTCGACGATCTCAAGGAAGGTGATGTCCTGGGCCGGACGTGCGAGGCAGTAGCCTCCCCGTGCGCCTTCGCTGGCCGTGACGATCCCCGCCTTTTCGAGCTTGGGAAAGATCTTGGCGAGGAAACCGGGCGAGATGCCCTGCAGCTCGGCGAGATCCCGGCTGCTGAGGGCTGCATCAGAGTCGACAAGCCACAGGAGGCAATGGATGCCATACTCAACGCTGACGGTCAGGTGTGCCATGATATCGGTATGTTGCGTCTGCCAGCAATCGGAGTTGCGATAAACACGGACCATATTCGTCCGTGTTTATCGACGCAAGCGCAAAAACGCATACTAGGTTTGTCCGAGTTAATCTGCCGCTGCGTACAATCCGGGTCGGCCCTGGCGTTTCCCTCCCAGGGCCGTTTGGTTCAACAGAGGCTGCTTCCCGTATGACATGACTCAGTGACCGGCAGATCGGCGAGCAGGCCGCGACGCCGTGTATTCGGTAGCGGGCGGCCGCATCCGGTCTTCAGCCTGGCGCAGCGCCTCGAAGGCTTGCTTGTTGGCTCGACCTTCCGCAATGGCGCGCTCCCAGCGGCCATCCCGCATCATGGCCTCAACCTCGCGGTTGACACGGTCGCGATCTGTCTTACCACCCATTTCGGCTAGGGCGATGCTCGGGAGAAGAAGAAGAGGCAGGGTCAAAGCAATCTTCCTAAACATGTGACACTCCATGAAAGCCGGTCCACAGCCGGCGCCTGAGGGAGGTTGCAATCAGCGAGAGCCGATCGAGCCTGAGGCGATCTTGCAGCTGTCCTGGGCGGCAAAACAGGACCGAGACCGACCGAAAAGACTGCACCATTGACGTTGATCGCTCCCCACCGTCGGCTCTCGGAGAACTTTCAGAGTGACGGGCAGCAGCGGGGACGATCACATCCTCCGAATTGGCATGCCAAAGGTGGCGTTGCGATCCGCTGCAGGCGGGCAGATTCAGGAGACGGGTCGACGATCGAGCCCCGTAGACTCGTGATCGGAGCAGCTATAAAACCCAGTGCAATCAGGATCTCACCTACATCCAGGGCGATCCGATCCCCAAGAATTGGCCGGGAGGCACGCATGCTCAAGATATTCGGCGCGGTCGGATCGGGCTCAGTTCCGATCGAGGCCACGCTGACTCTGCTCGGAGTTCCTTACGAGGTGATCGAGGCGGTCACTTGGGAGGACGAAGCGGCGCGCAAGCTGGTCGAGACGGTCAATCCGCTGCGCCAAGTCCCGGCGCTGATGCTGCCGTCCGGCGAGGTTATCACCGAAAGTGCTGCGATCCTGATCTATCTCGCCGATCTCTATCCACAGGCACAGCTGGCGCCAGGGCTCAACGACCCCAAGCGCGCACTATATCTACGCTGGATGGCCTACGTTTCGGCGGCTATCTACGCGTTTGCCTGGATTAAGGACGACGCTATGCGCATCGCTGCCAGCAAAGAAGATGCGCCGGCGATCATTGATCGCATTCATGACCGCATTGCCGCCTGTTGGCGCATGATGGACGAACAGATCACACCTGGCCGCTACATCCTCGGCGACGAACTCTCGGTGCTGGATCTCTATGTCACGGTGATCTCGCGCTTCGCTCCCTGGCGCTCGCGCTTTTACAAGAGTGCGCCCAAGATGGCCGAAATCGTCCGACAGGTCGATGCCGATCCCCGTCTCAAGGAATTCTGGGCGAAGCGATTTCCATTTGATGAGGGGTGGGAGCGGTAAGCGTTACATCACGAGCCATGCTTAAGAACCAGCGGCGGCGATGAGTGCACATCGCCGCCGCGGGTCCACTTGGGTGTGAGTTCACCGCCTGGCCACACGGCCTAGACAGGCGCACGCGTTCCCACTGCTTTGAGGTGACGATGCTGCTGGAGGAAGTCGCCCTTCGCAAGATCATCGGCCACCGTCATCGTCTTTGGATCAAAGGCTTCGGGATCACTCTCCTGGTTGAGCGAGCGGTGCAGTTGTTTCTCATCGAGAGCGCCTTCCCATTTGGCAACAACGACGGTTGCCAAGCCATTGCCGATCAGGTTGGTGAGCGCCCGCGCCTCAGACATGAAGCGGTCGATCCCAAGGATCAGAGCGATACTGGTGACTGGGATCGTGCCAACTGAAGCCAGCGTCGCCGCCAGCACGATAAAGCCAGAGCCGGTCACGCCAGCTGCTCCCTTCGACGTGAGCAGAAGAACGGCGATGATCCCAATCTCCTGGGACAGGGTCAGGTCGGTGTTGGTCGCCTGAGCCAGGAACACGGCCGCCATTGTCAGATAGATGCAGGTTCCATCAAGGTTGAACGAGTACCCAGTGGGGATCACCAGTCCGACGACTGAGGGCCCGCACCCGAGTTTCTCCATCTTCGCTATCATACGCGGCAGCACCGACTCCGAGGACGACGTCCCGAGGACGATCAGCAACTCCTCCTTGATGTAGCGGATGAACTTGAAGATCGAGAAGCCGCACAACGCTGCGATGGCGCCCAATGCGACAAAGACAAACAGCAGACAGGTTGTATAGAACGCCAGCATGAAGTTGCCGAGCGACAGGAGAGTTCCGACGCCATACTTGCCGATCGTGAACGCCATTGCACCGAAGGCGCCGACCGGAGCGAGCTTCATGATGATACCGACGATGCGAAAGAAGATTTGCCCGAGGGTGTCGATGAGGTGCAGCACCGGTTCGCCACGCGCGCCGAGGGCTTGCAACCCGAACGCAAACAAGAGTGCGACGAAGAGAACCTGAAGGATTTCCCCGTTTGCGAACGCGCCGACAACGGTCGAGGGGATGATTTCCATCAGGAACGCGACCGTACTTTGGTCTTTCGCTTTTTCGGTAAAGCTTGCGATGGCCGAGGTGTCGATCCGGGAAAGATCGACATTGACCCCGACGCCCGGCTGCCAGAGGTTGACAACGACCAATCCGATAATGAGGGCAAGGGTTGTCACGACCTCGAAATAGATGAGGGCCTTTAAACCGACCCGGCCGACCTTCCTCATGTCTTTCATGCTGGCGATGCCATGCACGATGGTGAAAAAGATGATGGGCGCGATGAGCATCTTGATCATCTTGATGAAAGCATCGCCCAGGGGCTTCATCGCTTCGCCGAGCGAAGGATAGAAATGGCCCAGGAGGACGCCTGCCAGGATGGCGCCCAGGACCTGGACATAGAGATGTTGATACCAGCGGCCTTGACGGTGGAGCGCCAAGGCCGTCGTCGTTGGAGTTGCTGTTTCCATTGCACGTCCTCATTTCTGCCGGGGTTGAGATCGGCATGAGGTGATCCTGTCTGCGGACCGGGCGATGAAACAGACCCAAGAACAAGCCAGATGGATGTACCATTGGCCTGCCAAATATCACGGCTGGCACCGAGGAGCTTGTCTGTATTCCGAATTCTTCATCGGAATGCGAAGCAAGCCGCCCAGTTCTTGGGCTGAGGCGCATGAAGGGACGTGAAGTAGGTTGGGCTCAAATGGCTTGGCAATGTCGGCCGGTAGAGCCGGTGGAGGCGGCGTCGCTCCGTTTACGTTCTAAAGACGATCATCTTCTCCGCGGTCATTTCCTTCATCGTCCAGGGAATTCCGCCGACGCCATGCCCGGACACGTGCCGTCCCGCGAACGGCATCCAGTCCGTCCGAAAGGCTGTGTGATCGTTGATCATCACAGCCGCAGCGTCGATCCGCTCGGCTGCGTCGAGGGCGGTTCGCAGGTTCTCGGTGAAGATGCTCGCCTGAAACGCCACCGGCAACGAATTGGCAGCGGAGATCGCCTCATCGAGTTGCGTGAACGGGTAGATGCAGGTGGTCGGGCCAAAGACCTCGAGCGTCGAGACCTTGGCCTCCCGGGGCGGATTGATCAGGATTGATGGACGCAGCGTGGTGTGGCTGAGACGTCCCCCGCCGATCAGGCGGGCCCCGCTCGACACAGCCTCCTCAATCCAGGACGAGACCCGATCAGCCTCGCGAGGCGCAATAAGCGGGCCGACCTCAGTCTCGGGCAGGGTCGGATCGCCAACTTTGAGAGCTTCCACGCGTGCGGCAAAGCGGTCGATGAATGCGCTCTCAAGGTCCGCGTGCACAAAGATGCGCTGAGTCGACACGCAGACCTGGCCGGCATGATAGTAACCACCCTTCGCCAAGGGCTCGACGATCCGGTCAAGATCCGCAGTTCGGTCGATGATCGCAGGGGCGACGCCGCCGTGTTCCAGGGCACAGCGGGCCCCCGGCGCCAGCTTCGAGCGCAGATACCAGCCGACCCGACTTGAGCCAATGAAGCTCAAGAATGCAATCCGAGGATCGGTTGCGAGTGCCTCGGCGAGCTCACTGGTCTCCGGCAGAAAGGTCTGAACCCAGCCGGCCGGCATCCCGGCCTCATGGACGAGCGCCACGAAGTCGACGCAGCACAGCGGCGTTGCCGTTGCCGGCTTGACGATCACTGGACAACCGGTGGCAATCGCAGGAGCGACCTGATGGACGATCAGGTTCAGGGGATGGTTGAAGGCGGAAATGGCCGCCACAACGCCAATCGGCTCATGGATGGTGAAGGCCCGGCGGTCAATGCTCGCCCGCGTCAGGCCCATTGGGATCTCCTGGCCGGCCGCGACACGCAGCATGTCAGCCGCATTCCGCACGCCGTCGACGGCTCGGTCGGCCTCGACCAACGCGTCCGTCAAAGGCTTGCCACCCTCACGGGCGATCTGACGCCCGAAGTGCTCGCGCTTGCCCTCCATCAGCACGGCAAGCCGGCGAAGGATCTCAATCCGTTCGTAGGGTTTGAGCCATGCCCCTCGATCTTTGAACAGCCGCCTGGCGGTTGTGATCTTCTCCTCAAGCGCCCCTGCTTCATCGCTGTCGAGTTGGGTGATCGGTGCCCGATCGAAGGCCTGGACGACTTCAATCATTGGAGCCTCCACTCTGGGCCTGGGTACGCAGTTCCTCGACGAGAACCCGCATGTTCTCCGAGTAATCCACCGGGATGGTAACGAGTTGAATGCCGCCATCGGCAAAGGCGGCCTCCAGGGTCGGCACGAGATCGTCAGGACCTTCCACCCGGCTGCCCTTGGCGCCATAGGCCTTGGCGTAGGTCACGAAGTCTGGATTGCCGAAGGTCAGGCCAAAGTCAGAATACCCGTCCACGGCCTGCTTCCAGCGGATCATCCCATAGGCGTCGTCCTGTAGGATCAGCACCACCAGATTAAGTTTAAGACGCACCGCCGTTTCCAGTTCCTGCGAGTTCATCATGAACCCACCGTCGCCACAGACCGCAAGGACGCGACGTTCGGGGTAGAGCAGGGCCGCCATCATGGCCGAGGGCAGGCCGGCACCCATGGTGGCGAGCGCATTGTCGAGCAGAAGCGTGTTGGCGACACGGGTGCGATAGTTGCGGGCGAACCAGATCT
>NZ_JBVVAK010000084.1:0-36500 GCF_055792825.1 Microvirga sp. GN3 | reverse complement strand
ACGCCGCTCCTCCATCTGCTCGGATGTTAGATGCGTCGGCCGCCAAACGTCGTCATCCATCGCGCGCCTCCTCACGAGGATCGACATCACCCTATGTTACACCACCTCCGTGAAGATCATTAGAGCATCGGACCCAAAAGTGGAGGGCACTTTTGGGATCGATCCGATGCTCAATCCCTTAAGTGGCGCATCGTTCGATGCGCTAGGCGAGCGTCAGCGTCTGTATTCGAGCTGCATGGCGACGAGATCGGCCGTGGGCATTCCATAGCGAGATGCAATTCCCTGCAGGGCCTGATCCAGTGCCTGGGCCGGCCGCTGGCTTCCGATGGCTGGCAGCAGATGTTCCGCGGACCAGTTCGTCGCGACCTTGTCGGGAATGATGCGGATGTGGTTCCGGGTCTCGAGCGCATCTGCCGTCCGCGCAAATGTCACCGCGTGTGACCGGTAGGTCCTCGACCAGGCATCCGCCACGAGGGCGAGCGAAACCTCATCGGCGCCGGCTCGAAGATCGATGCCGAGCTGCTCGCGGTTCCAGAAGGCGAGCGTATTGGCGAGGGCTGTAAGGGCGAATGGCCGTGTGAATGTGAACGCGTCGCTTTCATGGCGCGCGTCCCAGTGAGGAAGACCGAGATCACGGGCGACAGCCTCGGCCTTGTCCCGGCCTGCGATGGCCTCGATCAGTGTGAGCGACATCGGCATGGAGGCCGTGATTCCCGTCGTCGTCACAACGCCGCGATCGACCACCAGCCGCCGATCCGCGACATAGCGGATCGCCGGATGCCTCTTGCGCAGCTCATCGAGATAATACCAGTGCGTGGTTGCCAGCTTGCCGTCGAGAAGCCCGGTCTCGCCGACGATCTTGGCGCCTGCGCAAACGCCGATGACGGTTGCGCCCTTGGCGGCCTGGTTTCTGAGCCATTGCAGGACGGTCGGGTCATCGTCTCGGCTCATGGCGGGAACAATGACATAATCGGCGCCATCGGGGTGCCGCGTGTCGAAATCCGCAACCGTCATGTCCGGCACGACCTTGAACGCCGGGTAGAGTGTCACCGGCTCCGGTTTCGTTGCCAGCGCCACCACATCGGCAACATCGGCGCGCCGGAGAATGCCATAGGGCATGAGATAGTCGGTGGTCTCAGTGGCGTCGTTGATGCCGATAATCGCGATAAGGGGGCGCTGGCGCTTCGGCGGCTTCAAGGCCGCGAGCATGGCATCGGCCTCCTCCTTCGCAATCGGTGGCGCGGCGCCGACATCCGGTGCTGGCGGCAGGGAGAGGATCCAAGCCGCGCCGATGGTCGCGAGGAGCGCGGCGACGCCCAGGCTACTCCACAAGACAAGCCGCTTCTTCATGCCACTCACGCTCCGATGAGCCTGTTGTCAGACATCTTAAGTCGCGTTCCTGACCTGGTCCACTCTATCGGGAGGTGATAGCTCCGAAGTCTAGCTTGGTTAGCCTATCGAGGATATGTCTCAGCTCCGATCGTCCGGGCTCGGAGAACCCGATGCTGAACTGCCTGGGCTCTCCGGCACTCTCGGCCGGGCTTCGGCGCTGCGCACGAGCTGGATCACCGGAAGCAGCCCGACGAGGACGATGACGAGAGCGGCAAGTGATCCATCCTCGAAGCGGCCCCGCGAGGCATAGGTGTAGACAAGCGTCGAGAGCGTCTCCGTGTTGAGAGGCCGCAGCAGCAGGGTCGCCGGAAGTTCCTTGATGCAATCGACGAAGATCAGCAGGGCGGCGCTGGCCAGGGCTGGGCGCATGAGCGGGATCTGGATCGCCCAGACCATTTCCCTTCGCGAGGCGCCGAGAGTGCGGGCCGCATCCTCAAGGCTCGGCGACACCCGGTCCAGCCCGGCTGAAAGCGAGCCGGTCGCAATCGACAGGAAGCGGATGACATAGGCGATGACGATGCCGCCGGCGGCTCCCATGAGAAGGAGGCCGAGGCGCTCTCCGGTAAGGCTGCGCCAGATGGTGCCGATGAGATTGTCGATCCCGACCAGTGGTGTCATCAGTCCCAGCGCCAGAACAGTCCCGGGAAGTGCATAGCCCAGACCCGCGACGAAGAGGGCTCCCCTGGTCAGGGAGTTCTTGGCGAGGCGGGTTGCCGAGACCAGCACGACGGCGAGAATCAAGACTGCGCAGGTCGCCACGACCGAGAGGCCGATGGTCGTCATGAAATGGGCGAGGAAATCCGCGTCGAACTGGCCGAAGAGACGGCCGCGAAACGTTTCGCGCAGCAGGAAGGCCGTCGGCAGGATGAAGCCCAGGACGACCGGCATGACGCAGAGGAATGTTGCAATCCAGCCGCGCGGGCCAAAAAGGGGAACGGGATGCACGGTGCGGTGCCGCTTGGGCGAAGCGGCATAGCGCCGGTCGCGCCGTCCGTAGCGCTCGATCAGGATCAGCGCGATGACAAAGGCGAGCATGACACAGGCGATCTGAGCTGCGCCCGCAAGACTGCCGCGATTGAGCCAGGTATTGTAGACGGAGACGGTGAGAGTGCGCACCCCGAGATACTCGCTCGCGCCGATGTCGTTCAGCGCTTCGAGCAGCGCGAGTGACACGCCGACGGCGAGAGCCGGGCGGGCGAGGGGAAGCGCGATGATGCGGAAGAGCTTGATGCGGCTGGCGCCGAGCGTGCGCGCCACTTCCAGCATGCTGGCGCTCTGCGTCAGGAACATCGCGCGTGCCGCGATATAGATGTAGGGATAGAGCACCGCCGACATCACGAGGATGCAGCCGGGGAGCGAGCGAATCTCAGGAAACCAATACTCGCTACGCGACTTCCAGCCCATCATGTCGCGCAAGGCCATCTGCACGAGGCCGGCGGAGTCAAAGATTTCGACGTAGATATAGGCCGTGATGTAGGTCGGCACCGCGAGCGGCAGCGGCAGCAGCCATACCAGAATGCTGCGGCCTGGGAAGCGATGCGCGGTGACGAGCCAGGCCGTCGTGATGCCCATGGATCCTGCGACGATTCCGATCCCGGTCAGCAGGGCCAGCGTGTCGATGGTGCTTGCCGGCAGCACGTTGGCGATGAGGTGCGGCCAGATCTCCGCATCGCCTTCGGCGGCGATCCCGATCAGCGCGGCAAGCGGCAGAAGAACGATCAGGCCGATCGCAGCCACAGCGGCCGAAAGCCACCAGGGAAGGCGCTGTGCCTTTCGTCGGAACGAGAGGCGGAATGCGGACTTCGTTTGTGCGATCACGGTCAAATGGAAACGGCGCCACCGTCGCTGGCGGCGCCTCTCTGAAATAGGAGAGGGCGGCTGGAGCAGCCGCCCTTTGTCTTATTGGTCAAAGCCAACCTTGTCGACCAACTCGCTGGCCTTCTTACGCAGCTTCGCGATTTCGGCGATCTGGATATTGTCGGCCTTGAGCTCGCCGAAGGAAGCGATGGTCGGGTGGATCTTGATGCCGGCCTTGATCGGATATTCGGAATTGGCTTCGGCGTGGATCTGCTGAGAGGCGTCCGAGACCATGTATTCCATGAACTTCACGGCATTGGCCTTGTTCGGAGCGTTCTTCGCCAGGGCCAGACCGGAGACGTTCACGTGCGTACCGCCGCCCTCGAAGGTCGGCAGGATCACGTTGATGGCCTCGCCCCACTTCTTCTGCTCGGCGTCGTTGCCATTGAGCATGAGGGAGACGTAGTAGGTGTTGCCGACGGCGATATCGCAGACGCCGGCCAGGATGTCCTTGGCCTGCTCGCGGTCACCGCCCGAGGGCTTCTTGGCGAGATTGGCCTTCACGCCCTTCAGCCATTCCTCGGCCTTCGCCTCACCCTTGTGGGCGATCATCGCGGCGATCAGGCTGATGTTGTAGAGGTGCTGGCCCGAACGGATGCACACCTTGCCCTTCCACTTGGGATCGGCGAGTTCCTCATAGGTGATCTTGTCCTGCTTCACACGCTCCTTGGAGGCATAGACGACGCGGCCGCGCAGGGCGATGCCGAACCAATGGCCTTCCGGATCGCGATAGGCGGCCGGGATGACCTTCTCGAGCGCCTCGGACTTCACCGGCTGCGTCACGCCGTAATCCTTCGCGGCTGCCAGACGGCCGATGTCGACGGTGATGATCAGATCCGCCGGGCTGTTCTGGCCCTCGGTGCGGATGCGCTCTTCGAGACCGTTGGCGATGAAGATCGTGTTGACCTTGATGCCGGTCTCCTTGGTGAATTCGTCGAGGACAGGCTTGATCAGGCCGGGCTCGCGGGTCGTGTAGATGTTCAGCACTTCCTCGGCAGAGGCCGAGAGGCTCGATCCTGCCAGGGCACCAAGAGCCGCTGCACCGGCAATGAGACCGCGTCCAAACGAAAGTTTCACCATTATGAAATCCTCCAGCAAACCGTGGCAGAAGGGCGATGTGCCCTGTCACGTTGGTGCTGGAGGAACCATGATCGGCATGCCGCGTCAATTAAAAATCGAGTGATTTCAATACCTTATAAGATTTCTAAACTGGGCTTTTCTTATAAGTATTCTAAGCTGAGGCCGCCTTCTGAACCGACGCGACCTCGGGGAGGACGGCACGAAGACGGGCGATCTCCTCCTCCATTTTCTCCATGTTGGAGAAGAGCCGTTCGCTGGTGAGGCGCAGGAAGTAGAAGCCGAATTCTGGGTTCTGGAAATAGAGCTGGCGCACCTCGTCATAGGAGATGCTGAGCACCTCGCCCGCCTCCAGGCATTCGAGCGTCTGGGTGCGCGTATTGCTCGGCGACATGAAGCCCATCTCGCCGACGACCTGACCCTGAAGGAGATCGATGCCGATCTCCTTCAGGCGGTAGCGCCCGGAAATCGTAAAGAACATGCAATCGGCGACATCGCCCTTGGCGAACAGAACTTCCCCCGCCTTCGTCTTGCGGCGGGTCATGAAGGGCTTGAGCCACTCCATGGACAGATCGCTTTTGGAAGCATGCTTCACACGCTTGATGAGCCCCAGCATCTGATACAACCGCACGCCATTGAGCGGTAAAAGGATCAGATTAACGACGAGGCTCGGATAATTGCCCGTAAAGGAGGAGAAAATCAGGGAGCAGATATTGGCTCCGATCCCGATGCAGCGCAGCGGGATAATGGTCTTCATCGCGCTGCCCGTGATGGCAAGCGCTGCCCCGAGCCAGCCGATTGCCTCAAACCAAGTCATGAATCGTCATCCCGCAATCTTATTGGTCGTTACGGCATATAGCATCAGGGTAGGAATCTGCGCCAGCTACGCATTGGCGCAGGATGAAAGGCTCTTTGGGAGATGTCGCGCCTCGAGCAAAAGCATCGGCAGGTCCGGTCCGGCCGATGCAGGCTTTCAGAGACGATCAGGGACGGGGCGCAGGGGTTTGTCCGGGCACGCTCAGGCTGCGGCGCTGGGATGTGGCACCGGACCGTGGCGTGGCGGCAGGGCGCCTCGCGCTCTCACTGGAGATGGACGGTGGGGGAGGAACGGGCTCGCGCGGCAGGACCCCCACTGGGGTCGTGGAGGCGACGCAGCCGCCCAAGGCGAACCCGGCAAGCACGATAACGGGAAACGTTACGGAAAGGCGCATGGTTTTACTCCACAAGGATCGCTGCAGAAGCTAGACCATAAGAAGTGGAAGTCGAGTCTTGTATCGATGCTCCGTCTTCGACCAAGACATCCTTCAGTGTGCAAAACCGAAACCACTTTTCGGCGGCTCACGCCAGGAAAGTTGTGCCGGAAGGGCTCCCCTGGCGGGGGGTGATGCCTAATTATTGAAAGAGAAACCTGAGAGGACATTATGGAGGATCGTTTTCGCGTGAGGATTGCGGTAGCCCTGTTCGCTGTTGTCGTCTGTTCCGGGCCGGCTTTGTCCAAGTGCCAGGATGGCCCGGGTCCCGGAGTCGACTGGTCCGGATGTTCCAAGGCGCGCCTCATGCTGACCAACGAGGATCTGACAGGCACGGTCTTCCAGCGTTCTCTTCTGACCTTGAGCGATTTTGCGTCCTCGAAGATGGCCGGCGCCAATTTGAGTGAAACGGAGATCAGCCGCACGCGCTTCGAGGGGGCCGACCTGACCAGGGCGGATTTCACCAAGGCGCTCGGCTGGCGCGCCAATTTCGGACAAGCCAATCTGACTGGTGCCGTCTTCAGTGCTGCGGATATGAACCGCTCGAACTTTGCCCAGGTCAAAGCCGCGGGAGCGAATTTCAGCAAGGCCGAACTGAATCGCTCCGACTTCAGCGGCGCTGATCTCTCCGGCGCCAACATGTCGAAGGCTGAACTCGCGCGGGTTCTCTTTCAAAGTGCGAGAATGACCGGTGTCGACTTCAGTTACTCAAACCTCTCTCGGGCTCGTCTGGATGGCCAGGACCTGCAAGGTGTGAACCTCACCGGCTCGTATCTGTATCTGACGCAACTCGGCGGTGCGAATTTGAGCGGGGTCACGGGGCTCACTCAAGCGCAAGTCGACATCGCCTGTGGGACGCCTCAGACGAGGCTCCCAGCCGGTCTCAATCCACCGAAGGCCTGGCCCTGCAAGGATGAGGAGGAGTGATTCCGCCTAGCGCATCGTGCGGACCCGAAGGGCCACGCCAGTGAAAAGTGGATCCGGTTTTCCGTCCGAACGATGCGCTCTTTAAAGAGTGAAGCATCGGACCCAAAAGTGGATCCACTTTTGGGTCCGATGCTTTAGGTTTCAGTGAAACCAAGCCGCAGCGTGGCCGTTGAATTTGTTGAAGGCGTAGCATCGAGAGGTCTCTCATTTCCGTTTCTTCGAAGGAGTGCGTTCGATTTGACCACGCTCAAGGAATTCGAGGATGCCCTGCGAGAGCAGGGAATGCACATGGCGCTCGCCATCCTGCAGAAGCTTCGCGATCGGGATCGCACCAAGCGGTCGGTGGCGCCCGCCCGCCGCATCGCCGGCCGCAAAATGACACCTGAACTCGCCCGGCGGATCCTGGAGCTTCATGGAACGACGGAGATGACGCAGCAGGAAATTGCCTTCCAGCTTGGTGTCAATCAGGGACGGGTCAACGAGGTCATCAAGCGCGGCAAATGGCTGGACGACAATCCGACCTCGACGGAAGCGATTGCCAGAGACAAGGCCAAGGCGCGGATGCGCGGCGATGACAGTCGAAAGCGGCCTGAACAGCGCGCCATGAAAACTGTCTCTTCATCTCAGAAAAAGAGCTCGAAGCTGAAGTCGGGGAATCAGGCGCAATTGCTGCTGGGCGATCTGTAGCAGCGACCCACAGGCCTTCATTATCCAGAAAAAACCCCGCCCAAAGGGCAGGGTTGAGTGATCTCCTCGCCTTCGGTTGTCAAGCCGAAAACGCGATTATTAGGGCATGTCTTCAAAGTAATGTCAAATGACTTTCAAGGTCTTGTTAAGAGACTTATTTTCTGCATTATTGGACAAAATTCTTTATATCAAAAGTAGTACTACTTTTGCACCCATTGAATACTGATCCAACATGTAGGTGTTGCACCTTTGCCATAGCATTCCTGAACGGAAGAGGCGTAAGTTTTCACCGTGAGTCCTCACACTAAGGGGTTACGGTTATGAGAAAGTGCGTACTTAGCCTCCTTGCAGGGGTTGCAAGCGTGACGCTTGCTGCAGCCGCTGCCTCTGCGGCGGATCTCCCGAGTCAGGCGCCGCCGCCGGCACCGATCGTGGCGCCGATCTTCACCTGGACCGGGTTTTATGCCGGTGTGAACGCCGGCTGGGGCTGGCGCGACAGCAACCGCGAGACCGTCGTGCTCGGCGGCGATGTGCCGGGCACCCTGTTCTTCCCGGACAACGGCGACGGCGGCTTCACCGGCGGCGCCCAGATCGGCTACAACTACCAGATCGGCTCCTTCGTGATCGGTCTCGAGACCGACATCCAATGGGCCGACACCGATCAGGACGAGACCGTGGCCTTCATCCCGGCCGGCCTGCCCGGCACCTTCGTGCCCGGCGAGTTCCGCTCCAACCTGTCGGACTGGTTCGGCACGGTGCGGGCCCGCGCCGGTGTGGCGATCGACCGCGTGCTGATCTACGCCACCGGCGGTCTGGCCTATTCCGATGACACCACCGGCTGGGTGGCCGGCGGCGGTGTCGAGTGGGCGCTGCCGGTGAACTGGTTCGGCTCCTCGGCGGTGACCTTCGGGCTCGAGGGCCTGTGGCTCAGCTTCGACGAGGACGACGACGACTTCGGCAACGGCTTTGTCGGCACCTTCACGCCGGCCGGCGGCGGCGCCCCGGTCGACATCTTTGCCCCCGCCGTCGGCAACGACGACAACGACTTCTTCGTCGCCCGGGCCAAGCTGAACTTCAAGTTCGGCACCTACTGAGCCGGCCTCCACCACCACCGACAAGGCCCGGAGCTTGCTCCGGGCCTTTTTACTTTCTGCGCGACCAGGCAGCGGGCGCGCGGCCGGTGTTACGAGGAGATTGCCATCCGAGATCAAGCCCTGGCGATCGCAGCAAGGATCGAGTATCGCCGACGCAGATCACATTGCTCTGCGTGCTTCATGAAACGGGTGCGGCTTTGATAAAGGGCAGGCAATGAGGCACGTCCACGTCTCGCCAAGGCTAAACGTCATCATTGCCGAAGCATACCCGTCGAAACTGGCACTGACCGGGTGTCGTCAACGAGCGATCACAGCGTGTCATCGATCGGAATCATATGCTTGATCTCACTGTTCTGAGCACCCTGCGTGTTCCGCTGCCTCAGCCCTACCCGAGACATTCCGTCCAGACTTGTCGCCATGAGCCGGCATCGGCGAGCGAGCTTCCGCAAGCCGTGAGAGCCCGCACCGTCGGCGCTACCAGCTCCGCATTGGAACGCGCCACCGTTCCATCGGGCAGAAGCACATTGTTTTCGAACCCCACGCGCACATGACCGCCGAGGAGCGCAGCGCTTGTTACGCAGGCCGCTTCATGACGGCCGAAGGCACAGACCATCCAGTTGGCGAAGTCCGGCTGGCCGGGCGCAAGGAACGGCAGCAGATCGGCGGGACGCGAGGTCTGGCCCACCGTGTAGCGGCCCAGCACATACAGCACGGGTATCCCCTCGAACGGCACGAGCCCGAGCCGCCGCATCTTGTCCAACCGGACCACCTCCTCGGGCGTATAGAGAATGATCTGCGGAGCGATCCGCTCCTGCCGGAGCCAACTCAGGAATTCCGCAAAGGCAGGCTCGGATGTTTCGTCCGGAGCGAGCTCGCGCAGAGCCAGCGACACCGCCTCGGGCCGCGTGACGCGCACCACAGCCATCTGCTCTTCGGGCTTGTAGATGCCAAGCGCCTCGCTGGTGATCTGAATCACGAGATGGTCGCCGACGGCCTGGCGAATAGCCTTCGTCATTTCCGTATAGGCATCCGCATCGAGAAGATGTCCGCCCTGCCCGTCGCGCACATGAACGTGAATCATGCATGCGCCCGCTTCAAGGCATTCGGACGCCGTATGGGCCATCTCGCCCGGCGTGAGGGGAATGGCTGGATGATCTGCTTTGGTGCGGCGCCCGCCACTGGGAGCGACCGCGATCGCGACCCGCTGTTCCGTTGTCTTTTGCTGCCCATTCATGTGCCGAGTTCCGATACATCTGTTTCAAATCAGAGCAATTAAAAACAGATGTTGCACGGCGCCGAGGGCTGAGTCTATGGTTCGATGATGGATACCGCGCCTCTAGCCGCAGCGATCGTCGAGACATTCCCAGGCCTGCCGGAGCAGCTCCAGGCAGCGGCCCGCTTCATTCTCGACCGGCCGAGGGATGTGGCACTTCTCTCCATGCGCGAACAGGCGAGGCAGGCCGGGGTCCAGCCCGCGACGATGACCCGGCTGGCCAAGAGGTTGGGCCTCGACGGCTACGACGCGATCCGAGATCTTTATGCTCAGGCCATCCGCAATGACGGCCTGAGCTTCTCGGGCAAAGCCGGAGCCCAGGTGATGGTCCAGAAGGCCAGGGGCGAGAAGATCCTGGCGGCGGAAATGGTCGCCTCCCTAACGAATCAGATCGGCCGGCTGGCCGAACCCGAACAGCTCAATCGGCTGGCAAGTGCCGCCGCCCTCCTGGCTTCTGCCGAGCGTGTTTTCTGTCTCGGCCTGCGCTCGTCGCACACGGTGGCGTGGCACATGAATTACGTGCTGTCGCTGATCGGCGAGAAGTCGGTTCTGCTTGATACCCATGCCGGCTTTGGGACGGATGCCATCCGGAACGCTACGCCGCGGGATGCTCTCTTCACTGTCAGCGTCGCGCCCTATACCCGCGCGACCGTCGAAGTGGTGCAATATGCTCATGCGCAGAACGTGCCCATTGTCGCCGTCACGGACAGCCTCGTGTCGCCTCTCGCTCAGGTCGCGCAATCCACCATTCTGGTCTCGACCGACAGCCCCTCGTTCTTCCACAGCATGACGCCCGCTTTCGTCGTCGGAGAAATCCTGGCAGCGCTCGTTGCAGGACGTGGCGGAGAGACGTCACTGGAGGCCCTCCGGCACACCGAGGACCAACTCGCCTCGTTCAATACCCATTGGTTGCCGAAAGACGGCAGGAGACCCTGATGACTCGCATTCTTCATCGTCAAATCCATGGCACCCTGCCGGTCGCTGTCGGCGGCAAGGGGGTCGAGATCTTCGACGAGCAAGGCAAGGCATATATCGACGCCTCCGGCGGAGCGGCCGTCTCCTGCCTGGGCCATGGACATCCCGACGTGACGGCCGCCATCCATGCACAGGCCGACAGGCTGGCCTATGCGCATACGAGCTTCTTCACCACGGAAGTTGCGGAAACCCTAGCTGACCGATTGATCGAGGACGCGCCGGCCGGACTATCTCACGTCTATTTCGTCTCGGGGGGTTCGGAGGCGGTCGAGGCCGCGCTCAAGATGGCACGGCAATACTTTGTCGAAACCGGGAAACCTGAGCGCTGCAACGTCATCGCCCGCCGCCAGAGCTATCACGGCAACACGCTGGGCGCGCTCGCCACCGGCGGCAACGAGTGGCGTCGGGCACAGTTCAGGCCGCTTCTCATCGAGACACACCATATCGACCCGTGCTTCGCCTATCGCTATCAGCTGCCGGGCGAGAGCGACCGGGATTATGCGGCCCGCGCCGCGCAGGCGCTGGAGGACAAGATCCTTGAGCTTGGCCCCGAGACTGTGATCGCCTTCGTGGCGGAGACCGTCGTCGGTGCGACCGCAGGCGCCGTGCCGCCCGTGGCGGATTATCTCAAGCGCATCCGCGCGATCTGCGACCGCTACGGCGTGCTGCTCATCCTCGATGAGGTGATGTGCGGCATGGGCCGCACGGGGACGCTCCATGCCTGCGAGCAGGACGGGATTTCGCCGGACATCATGACCATCGCCAAAGGCCTGGGCGGCGGCTACCAGCCCATTGGAGCCGTCCTGCTGGGACAGCACATCTATGATGCCTTTGCCAAGGGCTCCGGCTTCTTCCAGCATGGCCACACCTATCTCGGCCATCCCATCGCGTGCGCGGCCGCTCTCGCCGTTCAAGAGGTAATCCACCGCGACAACCTTCTGACCAATGTCAGATCAATGGGCGCACGCCTGCGCCAGCGCCTGGGAGACCGGTTCGGAAACCACCCGCATGTTGGGGATATCCGGGGGCGCGGGCTCTTCATGGGCATCGAACTAGTCGAGGACCGCTCGACCAAGGCAGTCTTTGATCCTAAAGAGAAACTTCATGCGCGCATCAAGCGTGAGGCGATGGCTCGCGGCCTGATGGTCTATCCCATGGGCGGCACCATCGACGGGGCACGGGGCGATCACGTTCTGCTCGCTCCGCCCTTCATTGTCGACGAAGCCATCGTCGACACGATTGTCGAGCGTCTGGGAGATGCCGTGGATGCGGCACTCGCAGGCGTGAGATTGAAAGCCGCCTGATCCTCTCTGCGGAGGCAAGGGCGGCAACGGGGGAACCAATCCCCGAACTGACTTCAAGTCCGGCACAAAGCCGGACACAACAAGAGGGACGATAAATGAAGATGTTAAACAAGACCCTGCTCGGCGCAGCCGCAGCCACTTTGGCCTTCACGGCCCTTCCCGCGCAGGCGCAGCAGAACTTCGCCACCATCGGCACCGGTGGCGTCACCGGCGTGTACTATGCCGTTGGCGGCGCGATCTGCCGTCTGGTCAACAAGGATCGCAAGACCCACGGCATCCGCTGCTCGGTCGAGTCTACCGGCGGATCGGCCTACAACGTCAACACCATCAAGGCGGGCGAGCTCGATTTCGGCCTCACCCAGTCCGACGTGCAATACAACTCGCTGAAGGGCGAAGGCGCGTTCAAGGAAGGCGGTGCGTTCGGCGATCTGCGCGCAGTCTTTTCCGTACATCCCGAGCCCTTCACGGTACTGGCCCGCAAGGAAGCGAACGCCGCCGCCTTCGACGACCTCAAGGGCAAGCGCGTGAACGTGGGCAACCCGGGCTCCGGCACCCGCGCCTCCATGGAAGAGCTGCTCGCAGCCAAGGGCTGGAAGCTGTCCGACTTCTCGCTCGCTTCCGAGCTGAAAGCCGACGAGCATGGCCCTGCGCTCTGCGACAACAAGATCGATGCTTTCTTCTACGGCGTGGGCCATCCGTCCGCGAACATCCAGGACCCGACCACCACCTGCGGCGCGAAGCTCGTGTCGATCAAGGGACCGGCGGTCGACAAGCTGCTCGCCGACAAGCCTTACTACGCCAAGGCCACGATCAAGGGTGGCCTCTACGCCAACAACCCGCAGGATGTGGAAACCTACGGCGTGCTTGCGACCGTCGTGACCTCGGCGAAGGTTCCGGAAGAGACCGTTTATCAGGTGACCAAGGCGGTGTTCGAGAACTTCAACGAGTTCAAGTCGCTGCATCCGGCCTTCGCCAACCTCGATCCGGCCAAGATGGTGAAGGACGGCCTCTCTGCTCCGCTGCATCCGGGCGCCGCGAAGTACTACAAGGAAAAGGGCTGGCTGAAGTAAGCCGGCCTCCGTCGAGAAGCCTATGAGAGCGGGGGCGGCGAAGGCTGCCCCCTTGCCTTATTGAGACGCTCAAGGACACGACCATGTCGACCACTGAGAAACCCGCACTTGCCCCCTCTGCCGAGCTGGAACAGCTCGTCGCTGAAGCCGATACGGGAGGCCGCAAGCCGACCGGTTTCACCGCCGCGCTGATCACGGCAGTGGCCATCGCATGGTCCCTGTTCCAGCTCTGGTATGCGTCGCCGCTGCCGTTCACGCTGGGCTTCGGTATCCTGAACGACACCGAGGCGCGCGCCATCCATCTCGGCCTCGGGCTCTTCCTTGCCTTCATGGCCTATCCGGCCTTTAAGTCCTCGCCACGCTCCTATGTGCCTGCTCTCGACTGGGTGCTGGCGCTTGCGGGCGCCTTCGCAGGCGCGTACCTCTTCCTGTTCTACCGCGAGCTCGCCGCACGGCCGGGCCAGCCGATCATGCTGGATCTCGTGACGGCAGGCGTGGGCATCGTGCTTCTGCTCGAAGCCACCCGCCGCTCGCTCGGCCTGCCGATGGTCATCGTCGCTCTGGTCTTCATCCTCTTCACCTTCGCCGGTCCCTACATGCCCGACGTGCTGCTGCACAAGGGCTCGTCGATCTCGAAATTCCTCCAGCATCAATGGCTGACGACGGAAGGTGTGTTCGGCATCGCACTCGGCGTGTCCACCAGCTTCGTCTTCCTCTTCGTGCTGTTCGGCACGCTGCTCGACAAGGCGGGCGCGGGCAATTGGATGATGCAGATTTCCATCGCGCTCCTCGGCCACCTGCGCGGCGGCCCGGCGAAGGTTGCCGTGGTGTCCTCCGCCCTTAACGGCGTCGTCTCCGGCTCCTCCGTGTCAAACGTGGTGTCCGGCGGCATCTTCACGATTCCGCTGATGAAGCGCACTGGCCTGTCCGGCGTGAAGGCCGGCGCCATCGAAGCCGCCTCCTCCATCAACGGGCAGATCATGCCCCCGGTGATGGGCGCAGCCGCCTTCCTCATGGTGGAATATGTGGGCATTCCCTATTCGGAAATCGTCACGCATGCCTTCCTGCCGGCCGTCGCATCCTACGTGGCGCTGCTCTACATCGTGCATCTGGAAGCGCTGAAGATCGGCTCGAAGCCGATCCCGCGCGAGGCCATGCCGGCTAGGACACGCTTCATGCGCACAGGCCTCGGCCTCTCGGGCTCCATTATCGTGCTCTGCCTTCTCTATTACGGCATCGTCGGTGCGCAAGCCGCATTCGGCATGAGCGCTCCCTGGGTCTTGGCCGCCGCCGGCCTCGTGATCTATCTCGTCACCGTCGCCTATGCAGCCCGCTTCCCCGATCTTGAACTTGACGATCCCAACACCCCCATCATCCAGCTTCCCCGCGCCTGGGATGTGACGCGCACGGGCCTCGACTTCCTCATCCCGCTGGTCGTCCTGCTGTGGTGCCTGATGGTCGAGGAGATGTCGCCAGGGCTCTCCGCCTTCTGGGCGACTACTTCCATCATTGGCATCCTGGCCACGCGCCGTCCGCTGCTCGCGCTGTTTCGCAAAGAATCTATTCCGACGGCTGCGCGCGCGGCGATGGCCGACCTTCTGGACGGCTTCGCGCTCGGCGCGCGGAATATGATCGGAATCGCCATCGCCACCGCCACCGCCGGCATTGTCGTCGGCACGGTGACGCTCACCGGCCTCGGCCTCATGATGACCGAGTTCGTAGAATTCATCTCCGGCGGCAACGTCATCGTCATGCTGGTGCTGATTGCAGCCATCAGTCTTGTTCTCGGCATGGGTATCCCGACCACGGCGAACTACATCCTGGTCGCGACCCTGATGGCGCCGGTGGTCGTGGAACTTGGCGCGCAGGCTGGTCTGGCAATTCCGCTGATCGCCGTCCACATGTTCGTGTTCTATTTCGGCATCATGGCCGATATCACGCCGCCCGTGGGTCTTGCAGCATTCGCGGCGGCGGCAATCTCGCGGGAGGATCCGATCGCGACGGGCTTCCAGGGCGCGCTCTATTCTCTGCGTACCGCCGTGCTGCCCTTCGTGTTCATCTTCAACCCCGCTATGCTGCTGATAGGCGTGGATAGTTGGATGGATGCGGGTATTGTCATCGCCACCAACATGGCCGCGGTCCTGATCTTCTCAGCTGCGACCATGAATTACTTCGCGGCCCGAAGTCGCCTTTGGGAAAGTGCAATCCTGCTTCTCGTGTGCTTCGCCCTGTTCCGCCCCGACTGGTGGCTGAATCAGATTCATCCGGCGACTGTGGAGCTGCCCGCCAGCGAGCTGATGAACCAAGTGGCTCGTGCGCCGGAGAATCAGCGTCTCGCCTTCGTGGTGGAGGGACTGACCATCGAGGGCGACGATGTGCGCAAGACTGTGAGTCTCGATCTTGGCGAGCAGAAGCCCACGCCGCAGGAGCGCCTGCGGACGACCGGCCTCACGGTGGCAGGGCTGGGTGACCAAATGACGATCAGCAACGTGGCCTTCGGATCCTATGCCAAGCGCGTGGGCCTGGAGCCCGGCTTCAAGATTGTGAGCGTCATCCAGCCCGCTCCGGGACGGCCCTCGACCTTGTGGGTCTACATTCCGGCGCTTGCCGTGGCGGGCCTGATCTGGTGGCTGCAACGGCGACGGGTGAAGGCTGGATCTCAAGGGCTCTCGCCGGCAACCGCTTAAAGCATTTTTCGGCGAAGCGGGTCCGACTTTAACAGCCGAATTCCCCCTCAGAAAATATCAAGGCTCGCAGCATCCGTTGCGAGCCTTGCTCTTGATGTCACCGCATGTTTAGTTGCAGGCCTTCTTAGGAGGCGGCGACCACTCGCGTACCGCCCCGCGCGGCCGATTGACCAGGCTCGGCTTGCCTCCCCTCAGCCACACGATCCCAACAATCGTGCAGATCGGCAGACAGCCTATGCTTCATGATTCTCTGGCTCGGTGTCCGTTCGAAATCCTCGACGACCGTCAGATAACGAGGGTTTTGATAGAGTGCGAGCCGATCTCCGAGCCAGGCAGAAAGGGCCGGCAGGTCAATTATCTCTCCCGCTTTCGGCTTCACGAATAGCTTAATGTCCTGCTCGCCGATCTCGGCCGCGACACCAATCATGGCGCATTCCTCGACCGCAGGGTGCGTCGCTGCCACATGCTCGACCTCCCAGGCGGAGACATTCTCGCCCTTGCAGCGCACGCTGTCGGTCATGCGGCCATGGAACCAGAGATTCCCGGCCCCATCGAGAGACCCGAGGTCGCCCGTATGCAGTGCCTCGGCACGGAGAGCCTTTTCCGTCGCTTCGGGATTGCGGAAATATCCCTGGAAGATTGCTCCCTCGCGGTTGGTACGAACAACTATTTCGCCCTTGTTCCCCGGGGGGACCGGTTTGCCATCGGCATCAAGAATGTCGACCGCAAACCACGGCATTGCGCGTCCTACAGCCCCCACAACGCCTGTGTCGTTGCAAGTCGTGATGCTGGATGCCTCCGTCATGCCGTAGCACTCACGCATCTCCACGCCGAAGCGCTCCTGGAACAGCGACCAGATCTCCTTGGGACAGCCGCCTCCCCATGCAATGCGAACGGGATGCCCCCGATCATGCGCGCTCTCGGGCTGCTTCAGGAGGATTTGCAGGATGCCACCGAGGTAATGGATGTGGGTCGCGCCATAGGCCCTTACCTGATCCCAGAAGCGGCTCGCGCTGAAGCGGTCGACCATGGCAAGGGAAACATCACGAATGATCGGCAGGATGATCAACTGCGCCCCACCGATATGGTAGAGCGGCTCCCAAACGAACATCACATCGCCACTGCGGGCAGCGGAGACCTGCGCGACGGCCTCGCCTGCCAGACGCATCATGCTGTGCGCCACCATCACACCCTTCGGCCGGCCGGTCGTTCCGGATGTGTACATGATGGCAAAAAGATCACGAGCCTCCGGCAGGCTTTCCTCGAAACTTGCAGAAGCTTCGATCAGGACCTCGAGCTGCAGAGACGCTGCAGTGCTCTGGGCAACGATGAACCGACTCTCGTCAATCGAGGCGCCGCACTCGCGAATGGTCGGAACCAAGTCACTGTCGCACACGATGCCTCGCGGCTCGCAATGCTCAAGGATGTAGCGCAGCCCCTCCCCGCGAAGCTGAGCATTCAGCGGCACCCATACGATGCCAGCCTTTGCCAAGCCGAACAGAACCGCGAGGGAGTACGGGGAGTTGCGCATCATGACCGCAACCCGGTCACCGGGCGCTAACCCAAGACGCCGCAAGCCTGCTGCAAAAGCGTCCGACTTTCGGTCAAGCGTTTCAAAGTCGACAGGATTGCCATTGAAGCTGGTGAATACCTGCTGCGGCACAAGGCGAACTTTATCCTTAAAGCTCCGGATGAAGCCTTCATCAGAGTCGGTCATTTGAGGTTCTCAGAACGGGAATGGTCTAGGCTGTACGACGAAGTCTCTCGGCAGCGAGGAGAAGAGCGGTCACGATGATGAAGACGACAACTGAGACCGCAGCCAACGTCGGGTTGAGCTGCAGGATCATGTCGTCCCACATCTGCTTCGGCAGAGTGGTCTTGACACCTCCACTGACGAAGATCGCCACGGTGAGTTCGTCGAAGGAGGTGATGAAGGCGAACAGAAAGGCTGCCGTCAGACCACCTTTGATCAGGGGTATCGTCACCAACCGCAGAGCCTGAAAACGGTTGGCACCGAGCACGGCGGCCGCATGGTCGAGACGCCAATCATAGCTCTTCAGCACCGCTGCGACGGCAACGAAAGCGAATGGCAGCGCGAGCACCGTGTGGCCGATCGTGAGCCCGAGATCCGTCGCCACAAGGCCCAATTGCGCGAAGAGGTAGAACAATCCGACGGCTATCACGATGCGCGGCACGATCATCGGCGCCAGGAAGAAGGCGAAGATGACGCCTCGCCACCGTGAGGTTGAGCGAGCCAGTGCCAGCGCGGCCAAGCCGCCAATCATGGTTGCGAGCACGGCTGTCGCGAGTGCTACACCGAAGGATCGCAGCGTTGCGGATAGCCAGAGATCGGATGTGAAATAGGTCTCGAACCAACGGGTGCTATAGCCCGGGGGCGGGAATTCCAGGAACTGCGAACTGGTAAAGCCGATCGGGATGACGACCAGGGTCGGCAGAACCAAGAACAGAAGCGTCAGCGCAGCATAGGCGCCGAGCAGGCGTTCCGTCACTCGTGCGCCAACAACCCGGCGCATCGCTTCGCCGACCCCAGCCCCGGCATCGGCCAGCCCGCTGAGCAGCTTAAGGCCGATCCGACGCAATGCTCCGCCTGTCCCGTCCTTTCGGTCGGACGCTTCACCGGACAGGCTCGAGAGACCGAAAATCCGGTCGTAGAGCCAACACGTCATGAGAGCCGCCACCAGCATCATGGCTGCCAGCGCTCCGGCGAAGGCCCAGTTCAGCATCTCCTGGATCTGCGCGATGATAAGCTGAGCCAGCATGGTCTGCTGGCGTCCTCCCAGAAGCGCCGGAACAATAAAGAATCCAAGGGAAGAGATGAAAGTCAGGAGCCCTGCCGCTGCTGTGCCAGGAAGCGACAGCGGGAAATAGACGAGCCAGAACGTTTGCGCAGGCGCTGCCCCAAGAGTTCCAGAGGCCTGTGCCAAGCGGCGGTCGATGCCCGTCATCACGGGCAGCATCGTCAGAACGGCAAGCGGAAGCATGGCATGCACCATGCCGATCATGACGCCCAGTTCACTGTGCAGGAGGTTGACCGGGGTATCGAAAAGCCCAACACCCAGACCTGCCTTGTTGATGATGCCGGTGCGTCCCAGAACGATGATCCACGCGAATGTCTTCACAAGATAGCTTGTCCAGAACGGCACCATGACGAGAAGGATCATGCGGCCGCGCAGTGCGTCCGGAAGGCGAGCAAGCCAATAGGCAAGTGGATAGCCGAACAGGAGCGACAAAAGCGCAGTCATCCCCGCGATGCGGAACGTGATCAGGAGAACACGGAAATAGACGTCGGTTCCGAAGATCCTGGCATAGTGGCTGCCCGTCAGGGTTCCTGTTTCAGCATCCTGAACGCTCAATCCCATCAGGCGTGCGACGGGAACGAGGAAGAAGATCAGCAGGAAGGCGAGGCCCGGCGCGGCAAGCCAGAGCGGGCCGAAGCGGAAGCGGCGCACAGCCGACGCATTCTGGATGGGAAGAACGACCGTACTCATGGCACCACCACTGCTGCTTCGGGGCGCCACGTGACAGCAACGGAATCCCCAAGCTTAGGAAGAGAGATGCCCGGTGGCACGCGAACGGTGATGAGATCTGTGCCGGGAACAGCTACGAGCACGCGGGTTTCCGATCCCGCATAGACCATTTCGGTCACGGAGCCTTTGATCTCGTTTGTACCGGCGCCACCGAGCTCCAGATGCTCTGGCCGAACGACGAGGGCCATCTCGTCCTGATCGGTGACGCTATCGGACGACAGTTGGAAACGGCCGCATGGAGTTGCCAAATGAGCTCCGCCGTTCACGCCCCTCTCGATACGGCCGCGGAAAATATTTGAAATGCCGATGAAATCCGCGGCAAATGCCGTGCGAGGACGGGCATAGATCTCATGAGGTGCCCCGATTTGCTCGATCCGGGCGTGGTTCATGAGACAGATCCGATCGGAGAGTGCCAGCGCCTCCTCCTGATCGTGTGTCACATAAATGATTGTCGTTCCGGTCTCGCGATGCAGGCGCTTGATCTCGAACTGCATGTGCTCGCGCAGTTTCTTGTCCAGGGCCCCGAGCGGTTCATCCATGAGGATGACCGAAGGTTGGTAGACGAAGCACCGCGCCAAGGCGACACGCTGCTGCTGCCCACCCGACAGCTCGCGCGGGAAGCGATGGGACAAGTGACCGAGTTGGACCATCTCCAGTGCGGTTTTGACCTGCCTGTCGATATCGGCGGTGCTCTTCCCCCGCATCCGCAGCGGGAAACCGATGTTTTCGGCGACCGTCAGATGCGGGAAGAGCGCGTAATGCTGGAAGACGAGACCGATGTCGCGCTTGTGTACCGGCGTATAGGTTTCGTCGCGTCCATCGATCAGGAGGCGCCCCTGGGTCGGCTCCACAAGGCCGCAGATCATCTGCAGCAACGTGGTTTTGCCCGATCCAGAGGGTCCGAGTAATGTCAGGAACTCCCCCGACTGGACTGCCAGCTGCGTGGGTTCGAGGGCAATCGTGGAGCCGTATTGCTTTGAAAGACCATCGACAAGAAGCTTCGGCTGGATGGTCCGGTCGGTGGGAGCAAGCATGTAACCCTCCTCTAGCCGAGAATCCACGCGTTGAAGCGCTCGGTCATCGCGGCCCGGTTGGCGCTCCACCAGTCCTCTCGTGCAATTGTCATGAGCTTGAGATTGGCCTCGTGGGTCGGCAGCGTTACGGCGCGTGGAGCAGGGATGCTCTCATAGGCCTTCAGGTTGGTCGGGCCATAAGAGAGGAACTCGGTGAAGAGCGCCTGCTGTTTGGGGTCCGCGCAGAATTTCACGAACTGGCGAGCCGCATCGGCTCGCGGCGAGCCCTTCGGAATGCCCCATCCTTCAATCGAATAGAGGCCCTGGTTCCAGACAGTCTTGACCGGCGCGCCGCCATCGATGACCGCTTGAGCGCGGGCGTTCCAGAGAGCGATGAGATCCACTTCGCCGCTTTGAATGAGCTGGCTCGATTGAGCGCCGCCAGTCCACCACACATCGATATGCGGCTTGATCTTTTCCAGGCTCTTATAGGCCCGCTCGACATCGAGGGGATAGAGCTTGTCGAGGGGAACGCCATCCGCGAGAAGCGCCTGCTCCAACGTATCGATCGGATTTTTGCGCAGGGACCGGCGGCCGGGGAATTTCTGAACATTCCAGAAATCGGCCCATGAACTCGGGGCGGCGCCGTCCTTGAAGCGATCGGTCCGGTAAGCCATGATCGTCGAGTAGACGTCGATCCCCATCCACAAGGGAGTGAGCGCCTCCGGCATGAGTCCCGGAGCATCGCTGGCTGCAATCCCGATCGGCTCGAGAAGGTTCATCTTGGCGAGGATATCACGCGCCGACAGGGTGAGCGTGCAGACGTCCCAGGTATACGACTTGGTGTCGACCATCGCCTTGAACTGAGCAGTAGGTTCGGCCTCGCGTGCAACGTTGACGACCTTGATGCCGGTGGCTTTCTCGAAAGGATCGTAGAACGCCTTCCGGTAGCCGGGGCTGTAGGGTCCGCCTGGATCGGCAACCGTAATCGTTGTCGCCGCGAATGCTGATCTGGTCATGATGGCTGGGGAAGCGATGGCGAGACCGAGGCTCCCGCCCCACTTCAACAGTTCGCGGCGATCAATTGTGTTGTCTTTGTGCTTCGTCACTGGATTAACCCTCTGGTTCAAGGTTGGGTTGCCGCTTCGACACGGTCTTGTTGGCTCGTAGTGGTCAGGCGCGCTGCGCAGTCCGGCGCGCGAGGAACTGCTCCATCATTCTGGCCGGCTCACCCGAAGCATAAGCCTCGCGCTGGATGCGGATGCCAGCGTCAAGGCAATCCCGGAATCCCGCCTCGGTCATCTCGCGGAAGCGTTGCTTGTCGAGGCGCATCGCCACGGGCGGCTTGGCCGCGAGCTCACGAGCAAGAGACATGGCCTCGGTCATGACCTGCTCCTGCGGCACGATACGGTTGATAAGGCCGAGCGACCGGCACTCTTCAGCATCCATGAGACGGCCGCTCAGTGTCAGGTCGATCGTGCGGGCCAAGCCAATAATCTCACGCATGATCCAGGGACCCGTGGTGCTGGCAATTCCTGAGTTGATTTCCGGCTGCCCCATGCGCACACCGGGATGCCCGACCCGGAAGTCGCACAGAAGCGCGACCTGGAAGGCGGAGCCTGCGGCTACGCCGTTGAGGGCTGCAATGAGCGGCTTCGAGAGCGAGCGAATCGTGTCGTAGAGACGCTCCCATTCCTTCACCCATTCCTCGCCGCGGTCGGCATCGAACGTTTTGGTCTCGCTAAGATCCTGTCCTGCGCTGAAGGCGCGGTCGCCGGCGCCTGTCAGGATAATGGCCCGGATGGTCTCATCCCGCTCGAAGCCAGCCAGCGCTGCAATCAGCTGCTGGCGCATGGGGCTGTGCCAAGCGTTGAGGATTTCCGGCCGATTGAGAGTGATCAGGCCAACGTCCCCTGCCCGGTCCGTGAGAATGAAACGATCCATGCCTTCCTCCAGTGCGATAATTTACTATTGCATTGCAATAGTTGATATTGCATAGTGTTAGTAGGCTTTGGAAACGTGTCAAGCACTGTTTCAGCAATGTCATGTCACTGCTATTGAAATGCGATAACAGATTGCCCAGGGTTCGGAGTTCACATGGCTCGAAGAACAAACAAAGTTGCGTCAGTTCAGGAGCTTGGTTCTGAGGCCGAGGACCGGGACCCCTTGATGGTCCAATCGGTCGAGAAGGCTTTCAGGGTTCTGCGGGTCTTTGATGGTACTCGGCCCAATCTGAGCCTGTCCCAGATCGTCGACGAAACCGGCTTGGACATGAGTGCAGCCCAACGGTTCACCCATACCCTGACCAAGCTCGGCTATCTTGCAAAGGACGCGGATACCAAGCGCTTCGAACTCACCGTGAAGGCACTTGACTTCGGGTATCATTATGCGCGGGCGAGCACCCTGGTTGAGCGCGGGATGCCCTATCTCATGCACCTGAGCAAAACTACTGAGGAGACGGTGAACCTGACGGTGCTGGACGATACCGAGATCGTCTTCGTCTCACGCTTCATGAGCAGGCACGTGCTGAACAACGACGTGATCATTGGCACGAGACTGCCTGCCTACTGCACAGCACCTGGCATTGCCATTCTGGCACGCCTTCCGAAGGCGGATGCTCAGTCCATTCTCGATCGCTCGGACCTGCGCCCTTTCACGCCTCACACCACCTGGAGCAGGGATGCCATCGCGGCCAAACTTCAACTGACTGCGACGCGCGGCTATGCGACTGCCTTTGAGGAGTACTTTTACGGCGACCTGTCGCTCGCCGCTGCAATTCTTGACTCGAAGGGAATTCCCTACGGGGCGATCAACATCGCAGTGTCCCGCAGTCGATACACCCCGGAGGAGGCCGAAGAACGCTTTGCGTCACTGGTTGTTGCAGCGGCTCATTCCATTTCGCAATCCTCGCATTCCCGGCGATAGGAGTCTTGCATATACCTGCAAGCTATTGTGTTTTCACAACGATCATCTCCGGATGAAGTCACGGCTCAATGGCTGCTACCTGTGACCTTCTCCAAGGCCCGTTCTATCATCAGGTCATGCAGACTCTCGCGCCGCTCTCGTAACGAGGCGGCCAGGAGGTCGTGGTGACCGAGGTTAGCCTCAAGCTCGCCCTGAACGACATCAAGCGCGCGCAGAAGTGAGCTTCCGATGAGACCCCGGACATCGACGCACAAGGCACAGACGATCAGGTCAGTTACGATCCTCTGAGAGGTGAGCTCTGCCGTCACGTGAGCAAGCAGGTCCTCCAGTGTCTCCTTCTCAGTTTCGAGCGGCTCACGTTTCAGCACGACGAAGCTCCCTGAATTGCCTCGATCCAAGCCACGGGGACCCGAATGCTCCGGGCAAATTTCACTGAAGCGTCCGTCTCGAACACCTCCTGGACCTATTCTTCCCTGAAAGCACGCGCCAGGTGGTCGGCGATTGGCTTCGTCAGATACGAGAATACTGTCCGATAACCTGTCTGGATGAGGCCTTCCACGGGCATGCCCGGCAGTAGCTTCGCGGAACCGAGGCGCTCCTGCTCGCCTTCTGCAATGGCAATCCGGACAGGATAGTGGGATATGCCACTGCGCTCGTCCGTTACGAGATCGGCGGCAATGCGCATGACGTGCCCCTTGATTTCCGGCGTCGTGCGTTGATTGAAAGCCGATAGCCGCAGGACAGTATCGAGGCCCTGACGGAGTTGGTCGATGTCCTGCGGCGCAACCTTCACCTCGATGGACAGCTTGTCGCCCTCCGGCATGACGAGCATCAGGGTATCGCCCGGTCCGATGACGCCTCCAATCGTATGCACAGCCGACTGATGTACGGTTCCATCCTGTGGCGCGCGTATGTCGATACGCTTCAACTGGTCCTCGGCCGCGACCTTGCGCTCCACGAACTCGGCAATCTTCGCCTGGACCTCGCGCAGCTCCGTGGAGACCTCACTGCGCAGATCCTGGTCTATCTGCATGATCTGCAGTTCGGTTTCGCTGATCCGGCCCTTCGCCTGAGCGACCGTCGAGATGAGCTGCCCGCGCTCACCCCGAAGCCGTGTCTCCTCGCGCTTCAGCGAGGTCACACGGGTGATCGGAACGAGGTTCTTCTTCCACAAGTCCTGGACGCCCGTAAGTTCGGATGCGATCAGATCAATTTCATCCGCCTTGGCCGCCGCCTGCAACTTGGTGCCGTCAATCTGCTCGACGAGTTGCGCCACCCGTTCCCGGAGCTGCGACTTCTGACCTGAGCGCGCCTCCCGCCTGTTATCGAACAGGCGCCGCTCGCCATTCATGAGTTCGGCAATATCCAATTCGCCTGCGCGGGCCACGAGGTCCACCGGGAAGCGGATCGTCTCCGTCCCATCCCGCTCCGCCTCAAGCCGTGCCTTGCGGGCAATCATCTCGTCGATGCTCTTGGCAACCATCGCAAGATTGGCCCTTGCCACAGTCTCATCGAGACGGATGACAACATCGCCTGCCCTGACGCGATCGCCGTCACGGGCGAGGATTTCGCCGACGACGCCGCCGGTCGGATGCTGGACCTTCTTCACATGGCTGTCCACGACGACCATGCCCGGCGCGACGACAGCTCCTGACAGCTCGGTCGTCCAGGCCCATCCGCCGAGACCGCCGACGAGAAGAGCGACGCCGCCGAGCGCGAGACGGGTATGGCGGGAGATGGACTGGCGTGCTCTCGAATTGATGGTGCCACTCATGATGCTGCTCCCCGTGCTTCCGCGGGCCTGACCGTGCTGGATGGATGCTCGTTGTTGGCTGGAACTGGGCGGAGGACGCTGCTGAGAACCTCCTCCTTGGTGCCGAACTTGCGGACCACGCCCTCATCGAGGACAAGAATGTGGTCGACGCCAGCAAGAGCGCTCGGACGGTGGGCAATCACCACGACAATGCCTCCGCGTTCGCGCACACCGAGGATGGCCCGGGTCAATGCGTGCTCACCCTCGTTGTCGAGATTGGAGTTCGGCTCGTCGAGGACGACGAGGAACGGGTTGCCGTAGAGCGCGCGGGCGAGGCCGATGCGCTGGCGCTGACCGCCGGAAAGCGAAGCACCGGCCTCCCCGACCTGCGTCTCGTAGCCCTGAGGCAGGTGCAGGATCATCTCATGGACATCGGCGGCCATGGCAGCCCTGACCACGTCCTCCGGCTTCGGGTCAGCATGGAAGCGGGCGATGTTCTGGGCGACCGTACCGGCGAACAGTTCGACGTCCTGCGGCAGGTAGCCGATGTGCTGCCCCAGATCCTCGGGCAGCCACTGATCGAGTGCTGCGCCGTCGAGGCGGACCTTGCCGCGCCATGTCGGCCAAACGCCGACAAGCAAGCGGGCGAGCGACGACTTGCCGGAGGCGCTCGGGCCGATGATGCCAAGTCCCATTCCAGCCTTCATCTCGAACGAGACATCCTGTACGGCGAAGCGCTGACTCTTGGGCGGGCCTGATCCAGCGCTCTCGACCGACAGCGAGGCTTTCGGTGCCGGGAGCTGGAGCGGTCGAATGTTGGAGCCGTCGTCCTCGAGGGAAGTGCGAAGCCGCGACCAGCCCTGACGGGCTGCGACGAAGCCTTTCCAGTTTGCGATGGCGAGTTCGACGGGAGCGAGCGCCCGGGACACCAGGATCGATGAGGCGATCATGATGCCGCCCGTCGCCTCGTTATGGATGACGAGATACGCTCCGATGCCCAGCACGCCGGATTGCAGCGTCATGCGCATCACCTTCGAGAACGCGCCGAGACCACCGGACACGTCCGAGGCCTGCTGCTGATGTCCGAGATACTGCGCGTTGGCCTGCCCCCACATCAGTCCTAGCCGCCCGGCCATGCCCATGGCGTGCACGACTTCAGCATTGCGCCTGGCGCCGTCGCCGATGCCGTTGCGCTGAGATGCCGCTTGAACCGCCGCCTTGGAGGCCTTGCGGGTCAGCACATCCGTCAGCACCGTGAAGGCGACGAGGACCGAGGCGCCGCCCACCGTGACCCAGCCGAGCAGCGGATGGAACGCGAAGCAGATGAAGAGATAGAGAGGAATCCACGGCAGATCGAACAGCGCCGACGGGCCGCCGCCGGCGAGGAAGGCACGAATCTGGTCGAGATCGCGCAGCGGCTGCTGTCCGTCGCCTTCGGCCTTCCCGCGCAGTGGTGCGGCGACCTGGAAGCGGAAGACGCGCTGGCTCAGGTCTTCATCAACCGCAGCACCGACGCGGGCGAAGATGCGACCGCGGAGCATGTCGAACAGACCCTGGAACAAGAACAACGCGAGGATGATGGCCGAGAGACCGACGAGCGTCGGGACGCTGCGGCTCGGCAGTACCCGATCGTAGACCTCCATCATATAGAGGGAACCCGACAGGTAGAGAATGTTGATCAGGCCGCTGAGCAGGGCGACCCCGAGCAGGGCGCCGCGGCAGGATGCCATGAGGCTGATGCGTCCCTTGGCGGATGGATAAGACATAGTCGTGTCCTCGGAGAATGAAGGATGAAGCCGGATGCCGCATTGGGGGGATTGCGACATCCGGCTCCAGGCCACCCCGCCGGGAGCAACACATGATCCGGCAGGGTGCTTTTCAGCGATCAGAAGATGAAGTCGGTCTGATCGAGATCGGCAGGAGAGACGCCCTTCAGGACGAGGACATCGTCGCCGTGGGTGATGACGGTGTCGTCGCCGGTGCGGGCCAGGTGCAGATCGGACAGACTGTCGACTTTGGACAGGCTCCTCGCGTCGATCCGGTCATGGCCATCGCGGAAGTCTGTCACGGTGTCCCGGCCGCCGTTCCGTTCGAATACGAAGACGTCGCGTCCGGAATTGCCCTGGAGGAAGTCATCCCCCTTGCCGCCCACGAGACGGTCGTTGCCGCTGCCGCCGTAGAGACGGTCCTCGCCATTGCCGCCGTAGAGGCGATCATGGCTCGAATTGCCGTAGATGCGGTCCTCACCTGCGCCGCCGGACATGGTGTCTCGTCCGCCGCCGCCCTTGAGGATATTGTCGCCAGCATTGCCCTTCAGGACGTTGGCGAGGCTGTTGCCCGTGCCGTTCACGTCGTCGCTTCCGGTCAGGAACAGTCGCTCGAAATTCGAACCGAGCTTGTGGCTCACGGACGAGGACACGGTATCGATGCCCTGGTTGCGGCTCTCGTAGACCCGGTCATCGACGCTGTCTACGTAGTAGACGTCGTTGCCCTTGCCGCCCCACATCCGGTCGCTTCCCTCGCCGCCGTGCAGTCGGTCGTTGCCGTCGCCGCCGCGGAGCTGGTCGTCGCCCGAATTGCCGTGGAGGCGGTCATGACCGCGTCCACCCTCCATCCGGTCTTCCTCATCCGTACCCTGGCAGGATTCGGACCTGGACGATCCTTTCACGCTGCCGCCGATGTTCTCCACCTCGATCTTGAAGGTCTGCTGCGCGGCATTGCCGTCAGAGTCCGTCACGACGACCGTCAGCTCGTGAGAGCGTTGGGTCTCGAAGTCGAGGGAAGCTCCCTGCCTCAGCACGACATTGCCGCCTCGGATCTCGAACAGGTTGCTTGACGCTCCCTGAAGAGAGAACGAGATCAGGTTGGCCGCTTCCGGAGCAAGCTCCATCAGGCTCGCAACCACCGTACCGGCCGACGCATTCTCCGCCATGGACGGCACCTGGGCCGAGAGGAGACTCTGCGGCTGGTTCACCTGTGCCGGAGCGTTGGTGATGCCGATGAAGTCTGCCGCAGTCAGGGTCACTTGTCCGGACAGTGCGATCTCGAATGCGATCGTCGACTGACCGAAGATGCCGGAGGCGGAGCGCCCTTCCACGATGGTCTGGTTAGTGCCTGCGTCATAGCGGTAGCGTACTTGGCCGCCGCCGCCATTGGTGAAGGCTCCGGTCCCGATGAACGTGAAGTCCTGGTCTCCGAAGGCAAACGTGCTTCTGTTCGCGTCCATGGCCGCGAGATTGATCTTGTCGACACCCTGAACGAAGTCCGTGATCACGTCCCGGTTCGCGCCGGTGCCGGTCTCGTCGTCATCGAACGCGAAGGTGTCGGTACCGTCGCCGCCGGTCATTCTGTCGACGCCGCTTCCACCGTCGAGGACATCATTCCCGGCTCCGCCGTTCATGGTATCGTTGCCAGAGCCGCCGAAGATGGCGTCGTTGTCACCACCGCCATTCAGGACATCGTTACCGGTGGCACCATCCAAGGTGTCGTTCCCAGTTCCACCGTCAATGGTGTCGTTGCCGCCATTGCCGTTGAGAATGTCGAGACCGTCGAGACCAGAGAGATTGTCTCCGCCGCCACCTCCATCGATCACGTTGTTGAGAGCGTTTCCGATGCCCGTGAAAGCGCCGTTAGCGGTGTATTCGAGGTTCTCGACGCCAGCCGTCAGAGTGTAGCTCGCAAGAGCCGTCTCGACTCTGTCGACACCACCGGAACCAGCAGCGCTCTCGTCCACCACATCCCCGATATTGTCGACGATGTAGGTGTCGTTGCCGCCAAGGCCCCGGAGGGTATCGGCGCCGCCGCGTCCGTCGAGGACGTTGGCAGATCCGTCACCGATCAGGATATCGGCATTGTTGGAGCCCACGACATTCTCGATCCCGGCGATCGCCGCGAAGCCGGAGGCCGTTCCCGCCGAGAGGTCGACCGTGACACCGCTGGTGGCCGTCGAATAATCGAGCGCGTCGGCATTGCCCGCCCCGAGATCCGCCACCACCCGTTCGATGTCGGCGTTGATCGTTGCCGCTTCGACCTGGGTCAGACGGGTGCCGTTGAAGGCGACCGTCAGAGTCTCGCTGCCAGTTCCGGAGTCGAAGATGCTGACTGCGTCGGTGTCGGCACCGCCATTGAAGGTCGAAGTCGCCCCTCCACCGTCGATCTCGTACAGGAAGACGTCGTTTCCGGCACCGCCATTGAGGACGTTGTTGCCCGATCCGCCGTCGATGGTATCGTTGCCGTCGCCACCGTCGATGGTGTCGTTGCCCGTGCCGCCGCTGATGGCATCGTTCCCGGCTGCACCCGTGATCGAGTCATTACCTGCGCCGCCATTGATCACGTCGTCTCCCTCAAGGCCGGAGAGCGTGTCATTGCCGTTGCGACCGTTGATGAGGTTCGGGGCAGCGGTACCAGAGAAGTTGTCGCCGGTGAAGTTCGAGTTGGAGCCGATCCGCGCCGTCATCACTGATGCAACGCTTTCCTGGTTGCCCGCACCGTCCGTGAAGCTCACCACCACGCGGATGAACTGCCCGACCCGGTTGTCCGGAACCGTGTAGTTCCGCTGCGTGGCCCCGTTGATGGGGGTCCAGGTCGCTCCCAGGTTGTTCGAAAACTCCCATTGGAAGCTGAAGGTGCCGAGGCCGTTGAGGTCCGCTATGGCATCCGTATTGGCCGTCAGCACGTTCTCGGTGCCGGAAAGCGTCGGCGCTCCCGTTGCCTGTCGCTGCGCGATCAAGACCTTCTGATCGGCGAACTGAAGGTACTCGATGTTGAACAGGCGGTCGGTGCCGTCCGAGAGGCGGTTGTTGCCCGTGGTCGGGTCGGTCTCGACCGTCACGTTCACGTGCTCCACCGTGAAGCTGCCGTCGGCGTTCTTCGTGAAGGTGTAGTTCGCCCGCACGTCGCCGTAGACCGCCACGTCGTTGGCACTGTCGTTGAGGTCGCCGTCGACGATCTCGCGGACGATGCTGAGCTGGCCCGGGTTGATGGTCGCGCTAAGCATCAGAGCATCGAGGGTCTTGCCGCCGAAGACCGGTGTTGCACCATCCTTCGGAGCCCCGTGGTCATAATCAGCATCGCGGTAGATCTTCCCCGTCATGCCGTCGGCGGTAAAGACCCCCTCCGACGTCGTGATGCGGATCCGCACGTTCAGCCACTGGTCACCATCGATGATGTCATCCCCGGCAAAACCCTTGATGGTGTCGCTGCCGCCGCCGCCGAGGATGATGTCCGCGGCCTGCGAGGTGTCGAGCACGATCATTTCCTGATTGCCGTTGGCGTCGAGGACCGGCCTGCCCTGGGCGTCCACAACCGGAATACGGGTGCGGTGCGCCACCAGTTCGGCAAGGCCATTGATGAGCGAGACATTCTTCTGCAACAGGTCGTTGGAGAAGGACTCGAGCGGGGAGTCAGGTCCCGGGATGGCGGCCGTACCCGTGGCCTCCGCCCTCGTGTTCACCGCCGCGACGCGCCCGGTGAGGATGTCGTCGTGCTTCCATCCGGACAGGCCCTCGACGAGGTCGAAGCGGTCGCGCAGGATGAACGCCTCCTGGTTGTCGAAGAGCGGGATGCCGAGGTCGGTATTCGCCGCGACGGTGTCGCCCTTGTGGATCGCCCAGTCGAAGCCGGCCATGCCGTTGTTGCGCTGAATGCCCTCCGCCTGGAACATGATGTCGTCGCCGGATTCGGCATCGTAGTCGCCATCGCCGGCCCCGGCATTGAGAACGTCATGTCCGATGATGCTGGAGTTGAAGAACAGCTCCGAATTCTCGCCGGCCAGGGTGTCGAAGCGTGCACCGCCCTCGATCCAGTCGTCGCCCTCGTTGCCCATGAGGAAGTCGCCGCCATCACCGCCGAGGATGAAGTCGTTGTCCGTGCCGCCGAAGACCTGCTTGCCGTCCGGACCTGCGATCAGGAAGTCCTGTCCCTGGTTGCCGAAGAGCAATGCCAAGCCCGATCCGCCTTGGATGACGTCGTTGCCTTCCTCGCCGTGCAGCTTGTCGGTCATGCCGATATCGGTGCCGGCATTGGTGATGATGTCATCGCCTTTGCCGCCATGGATGATGTCGACGCCGTAACCGGCTTCGATGGTGTCGTTGCCCTCATAGCCCCAGACGGTGTCGTCGCCCTCGCCGGCCACAATCAGGTCGTTCTCGGACGTGCCACCCATGACCACGTGGTCGGTGCCGTTGTAGATCAGCACGTCGAGGTCGCCATCGCCGTCGACGTCCTTGCGCACCACCAGCGGCGAGAGAGCCTGGAGGGCCGGGTTATCCCAGACCGGGTCCGCACCGACCTGCTTCGAGATGATCATCTCGAGGGTATGGGCGGGCGTGGCGAAGATATCGCCCGGGAGCGCAGTCCGACCCTCGTCGCCGAGGTCGGTGTTGCGCATGATGATGTCGGTCATCGAGTTGTTCTCGAGCTCGTTCAGGAGGTTGAGACCCTGGACACGCGAGAGGTAGTAGAACCGGTCGGCATCCTGGAGGGCTTCCAACTGCGCCTCAAAGACGAAGGAGAAGGTGGAACCCAGCATGCCGCCGAAGTCCATCTTCTTTTCGGCAAGACCGCCCATCCAGAGGTCGATGTCGTTGAGACCCGTCTCATGGCTTGCCCAGTAGGTGTTCTCTGTGGCGTTCAGGAAGTCGAGACGGTCGGCCGGCGCACCGGGTCCGCCGAACACGAGCAGTGCCGCCGCTGCGCGCTTGGCCTCCATCGTGGTTGCATCAAGGATGCTCTGGTGCTTCCCGTAGGCTGCGATGAAGTTGACGATCGACAGCGAGTTCTGAAGATTCAGCGCGAAGTCGGCCCAGCTCACGTAGGGCTTGAGCTGTGAGTCCTGCCCTGACATCTGGTAGAACTGCGCGCGGGCCTCGTTGAGGGACGGCAGGCCGAGATCACGGCCTCGCGCGATGTTGAGCGCCGCGAGGTCGAGCGGGATGCCGACGAGCTGGTTGCGCAGTACGTGTGTGACGAACTCGTCGATCTCGTTGCCGTGCTGGCGGGACATGCCGCGGATGATCGCGCCGGCCGCCTGCTCATGATCCACGACCACGTCGCCATTCGCATTGGTCGCGCCGAATTCGAGCGGGTTGAGGAAGCCCTCGAACAGGGTCATCGATACCTGCTGGCCGTTGACGGTGATCATGTCGATGTTCTCGTTGAGCATCGAGTGGCCGAAGCGGTACACGGCCTGCGCGAACTCCGCGAAGATCGCCGGGTTGATGTCGACCGACGGCTCGAACACGAAGGCGTCGACATCGGGCTGCATCTTGCGGGCGAACTCCTCGAAGACGAGGTGCTGGTACTCCATCTCGTTGGTGAAGCGGGCGGCCTGGAACAGGCGCTCGCCGTCCCATTTCAGGGCAGCCTTATCCGCATCGGTGGTCGGGATCGCCGTGACCGGAACGAGCAGCCACTCGTTCAGGAAGCCGAGGTCGCCGCTCGAGAGCGCCAGCGACTTGACCTGATCGATGAGATGATTGTGCTCCGAGTGGAAGACATGGTGGATGGCGGTCAGGCCTATGTTCTCGTTGCCGCGTCCGTCGCCCGTGATGTAGTGGGCGTCGAGCAGCTCGTCGTCGTAGGCAGTCTGCTGGCCGCGGGTGTTGACGAGACCGGTTGTCGAGCCGTCGGCATTCGCATAACCGACCGCGCTGTCGCCGTCATTCTGAAGGACACCGCCCACGACGACGGGTACTGCCGCATGGGCGATATCGTCGAGGAAAGCGTGGGCCGTGCGGGCAGCGGTCGCCAAGCTCACCGGTGCGTCTTTCGTGCCCGAGATCACGATGTCGTCGGAGGTGTTCGGAGTGCCGTCATTGCCGAAGCCGACGATCACCTGCGCATAGCCGGTGTCGGGATCGGGGATGAAGTTGCCGTAGGGGTCGGTGCGCAGCAGCGGGACCATGGAGACGTCGGCGTCGGTGAGGTCGATGCCGAGCATCTCTTTCGCCTGCGCCTTGACATCGGCCCAGGTGGCGAGACCGCGCTCGCCGTCGAGCAGCCTGCCGGTGGCGACCGTCTTACCGTCCGGATCCTTTGTGTACTCGCGTAGGAAGACCTGGTGCGAGGGATGCGAGGTGTAGGTCTGGTTCTGGTCGACCCAAGGCGTGGTCACGTTCATGTTCTCGCCGCCCGGTACGGCCGCACGGGTCATCGCCATGAAGTTCGTGTGGCTGCCCGGCACGTAGAGCGGATCATCCGGCTGGAGCGGGATGTAGACCGTGCCGCTGCCGCCCTTGGCGATCAGGTCGAGACCGTGGTCGAAGAACTGGCCAAACAGGGTGAAGAGCGAGTTGTAGGGCGCGGAGTCCCCGATGTCGGGTGCGACGTTCGGGATCAGGACGGTATTACCGTCCATCTGGATGCCCAACTGGTTTAGGAGATTAGCCAGGGTCGTCTGCGCGGCCGTGACGGCCTGGGACGCTCCATGCGCATCGGCAAGGGCCTCCTCGGCAGCCGTCAGCTCAGTGGTTGCCGTCGTCACGTCGGCCTGGGCCTCCGTGACCGCCGCGGCGGATTCCGCCGCCGTCGCCCGTGCATCGGTCTCGTTGGTCTGGGCGGTGGCCAGGGCCTCCTGGGCCGCGATGTAGTCGTCGTTGGCCTCCTGGAGCCGGGCACTGACGAAGTCGTACACGGCCTGGGCGTCGTTCATGGCGTCTTCGGCATTGGCGAGGGTCGCCAATGTCGTGGCGTGGAAGGCCACGTCCTCCGCCAACTGCGCCTCGGCCGCTTCGACAGCCTGCTCGGCATTCGCCAGCTCCGCGGTCGCGGCATTCACGCGATTATTGGCGGCCTCGACCGCTGCGGTAGAGAGGCCGACCTCCGCAAAGGCGGCATCCACATCAGCCTGCCTGTCGTCCCGGGTCTGTCGGGCAGCTTCAACGTCTGCGAGCGCGTCAGCGTAGGCCTTGCTCTGCTCGTTGAGTCCATCGAGCACGGCCTGCGCATCCTGCAATGCCGTCTGGGCCAAGTCGCGAAGCTTCAATGCCACCTCATAGGCTGAGTTGGCAGCGTCCAACTGGAGCTGAGCCCCGGCAAGGGCCGTGTTGGCGTCATCCAGCTCCGTGGTTGCCGCGTCCACGTCTGCCTGGGCGGCATCGGCAGTCGCAGCAGAGGCTTCGGCTGTCGCCTTGGCGTTGGCCTCGGCGGTCTTGCTCTCTGCCAGAGCCGACTGGGCAGCCCTGAACTTGGCGTTCGCTTGAAGGAAGGCAGCCCATTCCACAGGGTCTTCAGTATCGACGCCGTCTGCCATGATGGCATCGTACGCGGCCTTCGCCTCGTCGTGCGCCTGCTGGGCGCCCGCGAGGTTCGTCAGGGCCGTCTGATGCGCGGCATGATCTGCATCCGCCTCTGCCTGGAGCGGCGCGAGGGCGGCCTCGGCATTCGCCAGCTCCGTGGTTGCGGCATTCACGCGATCATTGGCGGCCTCGACCGCTGCGGTGGAAAGCCCGACCTGAGCCTGAGCGCCATTGACGGTGTTCTGGGCATCATTCAGGGCCTGCTGGGCGGTGTCGACGGCAACCTGGGCCTGCGCGATCTCATCGCTCAGGCCGTCGGCACCACTCACGATGAGACCATCGAGAACCGCCTGCGCGGCATCAAGTGCCTGCTGGGCAGCATCGCGCGCCTCCACGGCTGCCGCATGAGCGGCGTTATGCTGGGCCAGTTGCGTCTGGGCCGAGGACAGCTCAGCTTCGGCTGCCACCTTCTCGGCGGTTGCGGCGGCTACGGCATCCTGTGCGTCCTGGAGCGTCGCAGCGGATGCATCGACCCGGGCCTGCGCCGCGTCGACGGCAGCCTGTCCGTCCTCCATGACCTGCTCGGCGGCGTTGAGATTGAGGGTCGCGATTCCGAGCTGGCCGTTCATGGCATCGAACACGGCCTTCGCGTCATTGAAGGCCTGCTGCGCGGCGGCGAGGTTCGTCACGGCCGTCGCATGGGTGGACTGGTCAGTCGAAGCCTGCGTCTGTGCCGCGGTGAAGGCTGCCTGGGCATCCGCCAGCGCCTCCTCGGCCGCATCGACGGCAGCCTGAAGTCCGGGGATGGCGCCGGGTGCGCTTCCGGCCTCCGCCTGCGCCTGTGCGATTGCCGCGCGGGCGGCCTGGATCTGCTGGATGGCGGTCATCTGGGCCGCGCCCGTGATACCGGCATAGGTCAGTGCCGCGCTGATGGCGGCAGGGTTGTTCAGCGTCTGGTCGGCGACGAGGTTGGAGATGATCCGCGGATCGGAATCGACGACGTTGCTTCCGATCTGGCCGTAGTCGTTGTTGGACACGACCGTCGTCGGACCGAGCGGCAGGGCGGGGTCGTCGTTCTCGTCCACATGATCGGGCGGCGTCAGGACCGGGAACGGCTGGTCGGCGGCGCCCCAGGTCTCGCGTCCTTCGACGAGGTTGTTGTAGGTGCCGTCAACCGTGCGCAGACCGTAAGGCAGCAGAAATGCCTGGGTCGGCGTGGTGGCGGCATTGGGATCGAGCCCTCCCGCCTCGGCGACGAGCTTGCGCAGGTCTCCTCCGGCAGCGTGCGCTTCTGCAATCTTGATCTGCTGCAGAATGAATTCGAGGTCGTGCTTGACGAGATTGACCATGATGCTTCCCCTCTGGGTGGGCTCGGCCCACATTGCTTGTGATCTGCGCATTGCCGCGACCGGGGCTTCCTGGCCCGCAGGTCCGCAATTTCACCAACAGTCTTGACCAGAGCCGCGAGGGCGGCATCGGATGAAGGTGTAACGGTTTTTTAGTAAATAGTCCGAGGTCCAGGGAGACCTCGGTCTGTTATCTTCGGTCCAAGGGCCAGACATTCGACTGGTCTAAAGTCCGACCCTGCACCGGACCGCGTTTTTCCAAATTATACTTACGGGTAGAATGCAGGTTCCTTTAGGAGGGTAGTCCTGCCGCAATCAAAAACACCGGCTATTGTGACGCACTCACGAACTGGAAGGCCGGAGAGATATGCAACCGGATGTCCCATTCCCAATCGCGCGTTTCAATCAACGCGTTCAGGAAAGCATATTGGAAGAATTCGGCGGACGTTGCCCCTCCGCATCCGAGCTGGCTCAGATTCCAGATTCCCGTTTGCTGAAGTTGCCTGGTTTCGGACCGAAAACGCTTCGAAGAATTCGCTCTCTCACCCAAGGTTGGAGCAAGATTCCTGAGATCTCAGCACCCCGGTTCAGCACCCGGCTTCAATCGGAACTGGATCACCTAGAGGGGGAGATCGGCGTCCTGCAAGACGAGTTTCATCGCCGGCAGATGGAACTTCGATGTAAACTTGATCTGCTTACATCTCAGTTCCTGTCACAGCACTTTTCCTTCAAAGACGAAGCATGAGGGTTTCCAACATCAGGTTGGTGTCGCACCCGAAGCGCAGACGTTGAAAGACCTCATGGGGAAGATTAGCCGATCTGCCCATTTTGATTGCGCCAGCACTTTGCAAGGAACATGCAGGCAGCGGCGACAAGAGCAACGGACTACGTAAAAAGGCGACTTACATCGACGCTTCGGTAGATCGCGATCTCTTCCGGCCTCACCGTTGGTAGCCTCTAGGTCGTCGTCCGTGAAGAATCCCGATCTCGTTGAGACGATTGGGATATCGGGCGCATCACCGCCTTCGATTGCGCAGGATTGCGCCCCAACAGCAGTGGATTTCCTGCGTTTTCCGTTGCCGCTCT